>DLFY01000351.1 GCA_002482415.1 Phycisphaerales bacterium UBA7708 | reverse complement strand
ACTCCCGGCCGGCGGACCATTTTAATAAAGGCCGGCAGATTGGGCTGGGTCAGAGGTTCGCCGCCCGTAATAACGATATGGTGGGCCGGATAACTCTGGATTTGTTCAGAAAGCCATTCGGGGGTGAATTTTTTTCCCGCCGAGCCGCTCTGAGCATATTGGGTATCGCACCAGCGGCAGCGTAAAGGGCATCCTGCCAGCCGGAGAAACAGGCTGGGGACNNTGGCCAAGCGGCCTTCGCCCTGAAGGCTGTAAAATAATTCATTAATCATCATCGGTACTCAGTTTCGTCCATTTTGGCCTGAAAATCAAGCTGTTTTGGGCCGAAATCGAACAAATCCATCGAAAACCTCTTGCAAGCATAAGAAAAATCGCTATACTTTTCAGACTCTGGCAGGCTTAAAAAACCTGTTCAAGGCGGCGTAGCTCAGGGGTAGAGCGTGGGATTNNGTTCAAATCCACTCGCCGCTATTAACGTAAGCATCGGCAGAAACACCGCTTACGTTACGCTGGATTCTGGATACAGAATTCAATGTAACAAAAAAATGGACCCGATGTAACAAGTCCAGAACAGGAGAACGCACATGAAAGAACTACTTTCGGGAAGTATCTATGCCCGCAATGGGCGATGGTATTGGAAATTCAAGAAACCGGGAGAGGACAAATACCACACCTGCCCTCTCCGATTACCCAGGCAAAAAGTGGCAGTTAAGGACCGCCGTGTCGCAATCGAACTGGCCAATATGAAATGGGTCGGCCTGGTGAATCAGAAAAAGGACCCCACATTTGACGGCACCATTAAAGCCCTGACAGATCGGTATATCGACTACGCCAAAGGCTACTACGTCAACCCAGACGGCAAACCCACCGACGAAGTGTACCGGATCAAGCACGTCTGCGCCATCCTCACAGACACGTACCGCGTCACAGAGGGACAAGTCTTAGTCGAAAAATACGGATCGCTACCTGTTGAGGACTTTACCCCGCCAGATTTGCGGACTATTCAAAAAGCACTGGTGGACGGAAAAACATTGTGCCGAAAATCCATCAACAAAATTCTATCGTACATCAAACGGGTATTCGAGTGGGGCGTCGGCGAACAATACGTGCCGGCCATGACCTGGCATGGATTACTGGCGGTCAAAAATCTCAAAAAGGGACGTACCACGGCCCAGGATTATCCTGAAATCCGACCCGTTGACTGGGATGATGTAGAGATCGTGCTGCCGTATGTGCCGCCCATTATCGCGGACATGATCCGTTTACAGTGGCACACTGGAATGCGGACTGACGAGGTCTGTCAGGTCCGGCCCGGCGACATCGACACGTCCGGCCAGACGTGGTATTACCGCCCAGGACACCACAAAACGCAGCATCTGGGACATGACCGCGTTGTTCCCCTGGGACCCCATGCCCAGGCCATTTTAAGGCCTTATCTGCTGCGCGCCAAATCGTCCTATTGCTTTTGCCCCGTGGAAACCATGCAGCGGTACGGCCGGCCCAAGATCAGCGGCAAACGACTGCCCCGAATGCGTTATACGCGAGACTCTTACGCCAGGGCCATCAAAAGGGCATTTCAAAAAATGGAAGACAAGAAGATTCTGTTTAAAACAAAATGGACCCCGTATCAATTACGACATTCGGCAGCGACACGACTTCGTGATCAATTAGGGATTGAATACGCCGCGGCCATGCTGGGACATAAGGACGTACAGACCACGATGATTTATGCGAATTTGAATAAGCAGAAAATGGAAAAAGCGGCCCAATTAATCGGGTGATTAGTGAAACTTAATAAAATCGGCAACATAAAAACAGGTGAAAATTAATAATTTTTACCTGTTTTTTTTATTTTTCTAAATGCAGTGAAATATAATAAGTTGCGGAAAGTTGTGAAGTGTTGTTAAAAGCATCTTAACAAAAAAAAGGTTGCACACCTCACACACGTTGCATATATTCGCTCTCGGCAAAGAGTTAATCGAATATACAGGAGAACGCTTATGAGTTTGGTGCAACCAGTTTCTATGTCAGCCGTCCACGGACGGAAACAACCTTTTTCTATTTCCCTAAATCAGAATGACCTCCAGCACATTGAGAACGCCAAAACACTGCTGCACACCAAAAGCCGCTCTCAAACAGTATCCCGTTTAATCTCACTTGCCACGTCGATGCTCAAAGCCTCAGACAAACTGCACAAAAGTCAACCCCTGACAGATTGACTGCAAACCGTCTGACGCAAAATGATGCGCGTCTATGCTTAACTATGCTACACAAATCCGCATCATAAATCAAACAAAAAACGCAAAAAAATAGTGACGACAAGGAGACCGCAAATGTCTGGAAAACAGGAAGTTACGTCATCAAGTGAAGTTTTGACCAAAAAAGAAGTCGCTCAATTACTCAAAATTTCCCCCCGCACATTCGACCAGCACAGGCCAAAACTGACCGCACTGGGTCTCAAATCGTTTAACGTGGGCCGCTCTGTCCGGTTCATCCGGCAAAGTGTCCTGGATGTCATCCGGATCGCATCCGAAACAGGCGAAGCCCTATGATGGCACTGCTTACAGCACTGATCGCTGCCATTGAAATCCTCTGGCTCGGACAGCCAGGGGCACCAATGGCGTGGAAAATAGCTAAAGGAGAACGCACATGTCAGAAGTAAACGAAAACGATTTTGCCCCTGAACAGGCCATTGATATGACCGTGTTCGGGCTGCTGGTCCGCCAGGCAGCAGAATTGAAGGAATTCATCAAGTCGCTTGAGGATGAAGCCAAGGCGCGAAAGGCTGCATTCGATGAACTGCAGGTCAAGATTTGTCAGATGATGCTGGACGCCGGCATCGAAAAAACGACTGTCGAGGGCATCAATGTCAAGCCCAAGGTCGGATTCAAGTATTTCCGTGCAGCAGGCCTTGATGATGAGGTGTTCTTTGAGTATCTCAGGGCCAATAACCTGGGCGACATTATCAAGCCGACCGTGAACCACAAAACGCTGGATTCGACCATGAATGCCCTGGTGGACAATGGCGGCCAGTTTGATCCGGCCATGATTAATCAGTCGCCGTACAAGGCCATTGACCTGCGCAGAACCAAGGGGGCCAAATGAAGAACTTCGATATCCCCAACATCGATGCGCCGTGCTATACCGTGTATGAAGAATCGACGAAAAAAACACTGCTTGTCATGGACCCGGTCGCGGCCGCAGCCGTGACCGCGGCGCTGAGCCTGGCCTGCAAAAACGTCGTTTTCAGTTCCAGCAATATTCTTGCCGACAAGCTGCAGGAGTATCTGGCCAAGGCATCCAGAAACATGGAGACAGCACTGGCGATGCATGCACAGGCACAGCAGAAACCCGCCAATACCACGGTGCCGGAGCCTGTCTTGAAAATTTACCGAGCTAACTTAAATTAGGAGAAGCCATGAACACGAAGGAAAACGGACTTG
>DLFY01000059.1:9288-9540 GCA_002482415.1 Phycisphaerales bacterium UBA7708 | reverse complement strand
CCGGCGGACGTTGTTGACTTCCGAGAGCTGGTCCTCGGGCACGATGAAGATCCTGTTGTCCCGGCCCAGCACCTCCTCGCGCGTGTAGCCGAAAAGGGCCTCGAAGCCCGTGTTCACCTCGACGATGTTGCCTTCGACGTCCACGAGCACGATGGCCAGGGGCGAGTTCTCGAAGAGCTGCCCGAACAGGGCGTTCTGGCGCTCCAATGCCGTCTGCATGGCCCGTCGCTGGGTGATGTCCATGACCGTGCC
>DLFY01000059.1:8812-9243 GCA_002482415.1 Phycisphaerales bacterium UBA7708 | reverse complement strand
GAAATCCAGATGACGCTGCCGTCCTTGCGGCGGATGGGCGACTCGAAATCGTAGACCTCGTCCCGCTCCTGCAGGATGCGCACGAACTCGTCCCTGCGTCCGGGCTGGACGTAGAGTTCGGCGCTGATGTCCGTGAAGTGGCGGATGAGCTCGTCGGGGCCGTCGAAGCCGTAGATGCGCGCAAGGGCCGGGTTGGCCTGCAGGTAGCAGCCCCGGGGAGTGGTGCGGAATATGCCTTCCACGGCGTTTTCGAAGATGCTGCGGAAATTCTCCTCGGCTTCGCGCAGTTCGTTCTCGTAGCGGATGCGCTCCGACACGTCGCGGAACGTGCCGACGTAGAAGCTGTCCTCGACCCCCGGAGACCGGGCGAACACGGCCTCGAGGGTGAACTCCCCGCCGTCGGCGCGGCGGCCCGGGATTTCGGCGCTGGG
>DLFY01000059.1:8592-8774 GCA_002482415.1 Phycisphaerales bacterium UBA7708 | reverse complement strand
ACCGACATCCCGCGCAGGGCGGAGTCGGGATAGCCGAACACCCCGGCCGCCCCGGCATTGGCGGAGATGATGCGCAGCGTGTCCGCGTCGAAGATCAGGATGGCGTCTGCGGAGCCGGTCACGACGACCTCCCGCCGTGCGGCGTCGTCGAGGAGGACGAGGGCCGCAGGTTCGCACTGCCT
>DLFY01000059.1:4377-8563 GCA_002482415.1 Phycisphaerales bacterium UBA7708 | reverse complement strand
CATTTCATGGGACGCAACACATGTGCTCCCACAGGGATCTCTCCGGAAAGCATGTGTGGTGCCAACGGTCACTTCATTTCAACATACTGAAATGCTGTTATTTTTATGCCGAATAAAGCGGCGGCGATGGCATTAATGGCAGATGGGGCGGGTAAAGGCTGACAAAATTGCAAAACAGCCGGGGCGCGCGGGACATCGCAGGGGAACGAAAAAGGGCCTGCAGGTAAGTTGCCTGCAGGCCATGGCGTCCCTAGTTGGCATCGACATCACTCGTGGACATATGCTTACCTCTCAGTTACATCACGCCTTGCACTACGTATTTGATTCCTCCAAGACTTAAGCGCCTGGAAGTACGTGTTCCACTCCGTCAAGCTTGATCACCCGAGCATACGCCAACAGTCGACCAGGACGGGTTCATCTTATGCAGGGTCGTATGGTTTATTTTGATATTTGACTACCTCAAGGTTTAATCGACCACAAAAGCTGCAAAAGAAGAAAAAATGAAGTCCGCTAGCCTTGCTGTANNAGGATTTTCCTAGGATCTTTTCTGTAGCATTCATTGGCCACTGGCTTGCCAATCACAGTAATATAAATAACTTTTTGCACTGGCTTGTTTCAATGCAGCAAACAACTATACATAGACCAGATAATTATAGGTCCGATATCGATGGCTTACGCGCCATCGCAATTCTTAGCGTTATCATCTATCATGCTTTTCCAACGGTACTCCCGGCGGGCTTTGTCGGTGTGGACTTTTTCTTTGTAATTTCTGGCTACTTAATAACAAACATTATTCTTCAAGACCATTCACGGGGTAGTTTTAGATATCTCCACTTTTATAGAAACCGGATAAAAAGGATTTTTCCCGCTCTTATATGCGTGCTTTTTGTTTTCCTCTTTGCTGGATACTTTCTCCTACTGCCTGGCGAGTTTTCTGATTTAGGTAAGCATGTCGCGGGCGGTGCTGGTTTTATTGACAACATACTCTATTCTAAAGAGAAAGGATACTTCAATACCGCATCGGACCTGAAGCCGCTTTTGCATCTTTGGTCATTAGGCGTAGAAGAGCAATTCTATTTTGTTATTCCATTACTAATCACCATTGGATGGTATCTTCGCATCCATATGTCACTATTAATGTTTTCAATAGTTATAATATCATTTACCATCAATATTATTATTGTAGAAAATGACATGACTACAGCATTTTTCCTGCCTCACACCAGGATGTGGGAAATTGCAATTGGAGGATTTCTTGCCGCCTTATTAAACCATGACAAATATCAACACAGCAATATTACTGCCTCTAGAATTCCTATAGTGTTTGCATTATCAAGTGAGCAAAAAGAAAAGTGGAGAACAGTCGCCTCCATTTTGGGATTAGCTCTATTCTTTGCGTCTTTATACTTTATAGACAAACATCGTAAATTCCCTGGAATATGGGCTGCGCTCCCCGTTTGCAGCGCAACGTTCCTGATTGCAGCAGGCAAAGACACTTGGCTAAACAGATACCTTCTAAGTCATCCCCTCCTTGTAGGCATAGGTCTAATTAGTTTTCCTCTCTATCTCTGGCACTGGCCTCTATTGTCGTTTTCTCGGGTAATAAGTTCCGGCGAGCCATCAGTAGTGACGCGTGTATTAATTCTGATCGCAAGCTTCATGCTTTCCATCATTACTTATTTTTTTATAGAGAAAAGTTTTCGTTACCGCCCAACAAAAACAAAAATTNNTTATGTGTTTATTTGGGTTTCTTTCTTTTAAAAAGATTATCCTTCCCTATAGCACGCATTTCGGACTCGATAAAATTCTCGCAGCTACAAGCGACTGGCTTCCTGAGGTTCCAATTACTGAGCTTGATGGCATTACACTTAAGGGTATTAAGGGAGATGTAAATACTCTAATATATGGCGATAGCCTTGCAATACAGTACCTGCCCCGAGCGATCAAGTTGGTCAGAGAACAAACTGATAGTAAACGTGGGGTATTGATTTTAGATGGAGGGGGCTACCCTGCCTTCCCAGGTTCAACACGATCCGATGGTAAATACAATGGCGTATATGATAAATTTGAAAGGCTCCTGCAAAACAAAAGTATTGATACAATAATAATTACTGGTATTTGGTATAAATGTTTTGGTGGTTACACAGATGAAAGCTTTATTATTAACGTGGACGGCATTTCTGTCTTAACTCCAGAAGGGAGGAAGAAAGCCGTAGAGTCTTGGAACCGTGTAATGCGCATGATTCAAGATAAGATGGTCTACTTAGTATACACAACGCCAATAGATCCTGATTTATATTCTCATAATATGGTACAAAGGTCGGTGATCCCTCCAAATTATTCTATACAAACAAAAAATATTGATTGTGGTAAATTTATCAAAAAATATGAGTTTGCATACGATTTCGTTCAAAGTCTTGCGAAAACATACGGAGCTGTTTTCATTGATCCATCAAGCTACCTATGTACAGATGGCTTTTGCAATAGTGTTGATGTTGACGGCAAGCCAATTTATATGAACTCGGCTCATATGGCATCAAGTTTTGTTCGAGATAGAGTAACTTATCTTGATGATGCAATGCTTGGTCGCCAACTTAATGCCCTGTCTTATCAAAGCAAATATTAATTATAAGGTCCCATCATTACGCTTCGGGATTTCATTGAAAACGGCTGGGTAGTGCGGGGGGGAAGATCTTTTCGCCGTGAAGGTCGGGCAAAATTTATGCTGGGTGCTGGGAATGCGCTGGAAAAAAATACCGGCAAAGAAAAAGGCTCGTCCGGCTGAAGCGTACTTTTGACAAAATGAAAGGACATGGGGTTCATCGAGTTTTCACGCCAATGAAAACCAAGATGATGAACCGCCATGTCCATGAGTTTCTTGTGCCATGCGTTCGGACTGCCTGGCTATGACTACGTCCGGCAGGAATTCGTAGGGGGAAACGTCCCCTGCATGTGCGCCCAAGGGCAAGCTGGTCCGCTGCGCATGCTGCCGAAGCCGCGATGTCCTCCATCGTGGCGTATCGAAGCGATGGCTACGCACTGCCCGTTGGATTCAAGCCCGTCTGGCTGGTCGTCGAGGTGCCACGGATTGGGTGTGCATCATGTGGACTGGTCCACCGGATCGAGTTGCGTATTGCCGAACCGCGGCGGCGGCACACCAAGGCGTTCGCACGTTTTGTCCTGGCGCTGACCAAGGCGATGACGATGCTGGACGTTGCCANNGCTGGGATGTGGTCAAGGATATCCTCAAACGGCATCTGCACAGGCGTTTCGGCAAGCCGAGCCTGGCTGGCCTTGAGTACATCGCCATCGACGAGATCAGCGTCCGCAAAGGCCACAAGTACCTGGTCCTGGTTATGGACCTGCACAGCGGCAAGGTTGTCTTCGTGGGCGGCGGCCGAGGCGCTGACTCCCTGAAACCGTTCTGGGAACGCCTGAAACNNACGCTCACGGGCGCGGATACGGGCGGTGGCGACGGATATGAGTGCCGCCTTTATCGGGTCCGTGCTCGAGCATCTGCCGGGTGTCGCCGTGGTGCTCGACCATTTCCATGTGGTGAAGCTGATGAACGACAAGTTCACGGAGGTGCGGCGCAAGCTCCACCGGGAGTTGCAGGACTCGATGGGTAAGAACGTGCTCAAAGGCAGATGCTGGATTCTGCGGAAGAATTCGGAAAGCCTCAAGCCACAGCGGCATGAGCACAAGCGACTGCAAGAGGCGCTGGATGCCAATGAGTCGTTGGCCAAAGCCTACTACCTCAAAGAGGAACTGCGCCAGATCTGAAAACAGCCGAACAAGGCCGCTACGGGCGTGTATCTCGAACAGTGGATACGCAGCGCACTGGCTTCAGATGTTGGCCCGCTGGTGAAGATGGGCAAGACCATGGCCATGTACCGAACTGGCATCCTGGCCTGGTACGACCCCCCATATCCTCCGGGCCCATGGAAGGAACCAACAATAAGATCAAGACGCTCAAGAGGCAGGCGTACGATTACCGGGACCAGGAGTTCTTCAAACTCAGCGTCAGCCGGATCATCCGCCGTGCATAGAGATCATTCAATGCCTGCCTGAAGCGCGTCGGCGAAAAGGTCGCCGAAACGTTTGACTACGTCCCGGCCGTCATCGGGCATGGAAGAGGCCGGTTCCATAAGAGAAGGGGAGCCCGGCCTCGCATTTTCAGCTTTCT
>DLFY01000059.1:0-4363 GCA_002482415.1 Phycisphaerales bacterium UBA7708 | reverse complement strand
ATGGTCTTCCGGCGGTCACGGGCCAAAGACTTTGCCACAAGGGAAGTGCCTTTCTTGTAGCCATATTTTACTTTGTACTGTTCCGGGGTGAGACCGTGTGTATCCAGGTGGCGCTTCGTCAAGACTTTGAATGACTTGCCACACTCGCAACAGATGACGCTTTTTTCGCGGATGGCGTTCTTTGGGTCGATGATGAATTCATTCACGACGACAGGTGCAACACCTTCGGCTACTCCTCGAATGCTTCCGGCCAATGATTTGATCATGGACGTGATTTCTTCCTCGTTCATGTTGCGCACTGACGCCTGTGCTTTGACGATTTCTATTGCTTGTTTCAGATAATCTTCCATTTTTTTTCCTTGTTGATAGAAGTGTTATAGTTTAAAATAAAAAGCATAACGCATGCTATTTCTGGGTTAATCCTCATCGTAGGCAGTATTCACTGATTCGGCATGAGAAAATGTGTATCTAGAATCAATTTTGCAACTATTTCAACACACGAGCATGCTTCCTGACTAACTGAGAAAGTCAATGCTGATCATAGTCACAAGATTTCAGTTCGCCGATTGCAGGGCCGCAATCCGTGATTCAATGGGCGGGTGACTGCTGAACAGCGCCATCATGCCTCCACCCGCAATCCCGCTGGCGGCCATTTCCTTCGGCAATTGTCCGGCTTGAAGGGTGCCCAGTGCGTGCAGGGCGTCAATCATCGGACGCCGGTCTCCCATCAGTGCGGCAGCGCCTGCGTCAGCCCGGTATTCGCGCTGACGCGAAAAGTACATGACCACGATGCTGGCCAGGATGCCGAAAAGAATTTCAAAAACTATGCTGCTGACCCAATAGCCGATGCCAGGGCCGCTCGATTCTTCGTCCTTGCGAAGGAAACTGTCCACCGCATAGGCGGCGATGCGCGAAAGGAAGATGACGAGGGTGTTGACCACCCCCTGAATGAGCGTCAGGGTCACCATGTCTCCGTTTTCGATGTGGGCGACTTCGTGGGCCAGCACTGCTTCAATCTGTTTTTTGTTCATGCTTTGCAGCAGTCCTGTCGNNGAACTGGACTTGCTTGGGCCCGTGGCGAAGGCGTTGGGAGCACCCTCGTAAATGGCGACTTCGGGCATCGGCAATCCGGCCTTGGCGGCCAACCGGCCCACGGTGTCCATGAGCCACGCCTCTTCCTGATTGCGCGGATTTTCGATAACCTGCGCACCCGTGCTCCATTTGGCCATGGTTTTGGACATCATCAGCGAAATGAATGACCCTCCGAAGCCGATCAGGGCTGCAAACGCCAGAAGCATGCCCATGTCCATCCCGTGACTGGTCAAAAAGCGGTCAATTCCCAGAATGCGGGCGCTGACAGACAGCACCAGCATTACCGCAATGTTAGTCAACAAGAATAGGAACACCCGTTTCATCTCATTCTCCTGAATATAGTTGTTGTTGCCAATTATCCGCTAACCACAGTTTTATAATTATTTTACGTTGGATGTTTTGTGTTCGCGTATTGAGTGCTTTTCGTTCATGATTCATGTATCGTGTGTCGATTATTTTCTTATGTGTCTTGAGATTTGTCGCATATATTGATCGTAGAGTTTGGCATAATCCTTTCGTCTCGTGATTCATTAGCTCTGCTCGCCAGAACTTTGTCAAGCCGGTTGCCATCAAGGTCGATGACCTCAAGCCTCCATCCTTCCCACTCTACAACGTCGCAGGTGCGTGGTACGCTGCCCATAAGCCACATCATCATTCCACTCAACGTGTTGTATCGCCCTTTGTGTTCTTCGGGCACGGATTTCAGATTGAGTCGATCCTTGAGTTCAAGGATGGGAATGAGTCCGTCGAGAAGCCACGATCCGTCTTCCCGTTGAACGCCCCATACATCTTCCGGGTCGCGCGGCTTGAACTCGCCGGCAAGGGCTTCAAGCACGTCTTGCAGCGTGATGAGGCCCAGTATTTCGCCATATTCGTCTATGACAAAGACCATCTGAACGCCGGACTCCCGAAATTGTTCAAGCAATTTCATTCCGGTAAGTGTTTCTGGCACAAAGATCGCGGGTTTGAGGAAGTCCTCGATGCTGCTCGACTCACCCTTGATGCGCTGCTTGAGCAGCCTTTTTGCGGTGATGACCCCGATGATATTGTGCATTCCTCCTCTACAAACAGGGTATCTGGAATGGTCGGAGTTTATCAGGTGTTCGAGGCTGCTTTCGAAGGGTTTGTCGATGTCGAGAAAGATGATTTCACTGCGCGGTGTCATGAGAGAGGCAATCTGGCGGTCGTCCAGTCGGAAGACATTGCGCATTATTTCATGTTCCTGTTTTTCCATCAGGCCGGCCTGAGATCCTTCGGCCAGCATGGAGTGGATATCTTCTTCCGTGAGGTTGGCGCTGTTCAATTCCTTTTTTCCCAGGAGTCGTAGCAGACCGTCAGTGGAAACGGAGAGCAGGAAGACAAACGGGCGTGACATGGCGGCCAGCACCGAGATCGGTTTGGCCATGAATGTTGCGATGCCTTCCGCATGAAACTGGCCAATTCTTTTCGGCACCAATTCGCCAACAACAATGGAAAAGTATGTGATAACCACGACGACAAGAGTGGTTGCAGTTATCGAGCTGGTTTTTCCATCAAGACCAAGCTGGGTGAGCATGCCGGCAAGAGGGCCGGCCAGCGCGGATTCACCCACGATGCCGTTCATGATTCCGATGACGGTGATCCCGATTTGGACGGTGGAAAGNNTTTTCAATCAGGCCGGCCTGAGATCCTTCGGCCAGTATGGAGTGGATATCCTCTTCCGTGATGTTGGCGCTGTTCAGTTCCTTTTTTCCCATGAGCCGCAACAGGCCGTCTGTGGAAATGGACAGCAGGAAGACAAACGGGCGCGATATCGTGGCCAGGGCTGAAATGGGTTTGGCCATGAACGTTGCGATGCCCTCGGCATGGAACTGTCCGATTCTCTTTGGCACCAATTCTCCTACAACGATGGAGAAGTATGTAATGACTACAACCACGAGCGTGGTGGCCGTTAACGAACTTGTTTTGTCGTCGAGGCCGAACTGGCGGAGCACTTCCGCAAGGGGGCCGGCCAGGGCCGCCTCGCCGACGATGCCGTTCATGATGCCGATGGCGGTTATCCCGATCTGCACCGTGGAGAGAAATTGCGTGGGATCTTCCCCAAGGCGCATGGCCACGGAGGCGGACTTGTCTCCGTCTTCGGCCAGTCGCTGAAGACGGTTTTTCCGCGCGGTTACGAGGGCTATCTCGGACATGGCAAAAACACCGTTGAGGATGATGAGGAAGGTTAACAGGGCAATGTCCACGTGTTTTCTCCTGAAATCATGGTGCAGTCATTTCAATGCATCGTCAGCGCTCTGGACACCTAGTCAATTATTTAAGCAAGATCATCGCTGGGGAATGAATCTGCTGATTTTATTACATCAGTCGATGATGGATCTGAATATCAGTTGAATTTCATACCAAAAAAGTGAAAGTTTGCTTGAAAATCCTGGGATCGTACTGTTTTCCGGGATGTCTTGCCCTGATGCCCAAACATTGTACACGATTATTGAATCTTCAGATATGTAGCATATGGTATTTTTTTCAATTTCGCTGGAATGCTCCTTGAATATGCAAATGTCCACAATATTGCTTTTTGTGCTGTCAAAATTGTCTATTGTTCCAATTTTGTTTCCACCATAGAATACGCCACGAGGATGGATTTCCAGCGCAGAATTGAATGATATCCTGAATTTTTTGCATTCATCGATCTGAGCAATGGCTGCTGAAGAAGTAAGCAGTGCGAATGCGACAAGGTTGAGTAATGTGAATTTTAGCATATGAAATTGTTATAATGAATTATTGTGCAAGTTGTTAATTGAAAATCATTATTCTGGAATTTTTTCAGGGTCAGGCTTCCGTGCGGGTGTTCCAGGAATCCACCAGCGCAGTGTCATGCGAGTCTCTTCATGTTCGGCCGTTGCGGTCTTGTACATGGAGTAGAGCATCGAGCCGCCGATCAAGAGGGCCGTTGCCGCAAGAGCGAGTTCCGTGGAGATGATCTTTTGGGCGAACCACGTATTGATGGTCATTTTGCACCCGACAAGCACGAGGACGAAGGACAGGCCGTATTTCAGATAATGGAAGCGGTGGATCACCCCGGCCAAGGCGAAGTAAAGCGCCCTCAACCCGAGGATTGCGAATACATTCGAGGAATAGACGATGAACGTGTCCGTGCTGATAGCCAGAATGGCCGGAATTGAGTCGATGGCGAAGATAAGGTCGGAAACCTCGACGATGACCAGAACCATGAACATCGGGGTCAAGAACAGCAAACCGTCACGTTTGACCCAGAACTTCTCGCCCTCGT
>DLFY01000300.1 GCA_002482415.1 Phycisphaerales bacterium UBA7708 | reverse complement strand
TCAGACAGATAACACCATCCGGCGTTACCTTCAAATCCAAAGAAACGATTGAGTCGAATTCAACCCCCCAGGTCGAATGGCTCGGATACGGCGGTAAAACTTGTCCTGGGCCGCATCCAAATTCAGTGAGCTTACTATAAAAAAAAACGAGTTTCGGTACAAGGTCCGGAGCTTAGTTATTTATCCACAATCCAGAGAATACAGGAAAGATATGCTGTTTGTAGCGATTGCAGCGGCTAATTTGCATGGCCAATAAAAAAGGCCGGGAACGGATCACGTTCTCGGCCTTGTTTAAACGATACTCTGCATTACACCGATTGACGGCGTCTGAGACCGCCAACCACAGCCATTCCGATGGAGGCCAGCAGTAAGGCTCCCGGTGCGGGAACCAGAACCAGTTGATCCTGAGCATAGCCGCTGTAGGTTTTCGTCTGCGGATCGTAATTGGTCCACAGATTCACCACTCGGACATTGCCGATATTCGTCCAGCCGCTGGCGTCGGCCGCTGCAAACAGGGTCGCTGCCTGCGCCGACCAGGGATTGCTCACCGAAAGCGACGCCCGTTCGCCCTCGATGTAATGAATCACTTCCTGCAGGGCATTTTCTGTATTAAAATCGTAGCCATAGGCTCCGGCCACATAGTTGGTATACAGATAAGCCGTACGCGGATCCAGCGGGTCGGAAGTGCCGGTACCGCCTTTGACCGCTGCGGTATTGATGACCGCATAGTAGGTCGCGCCATTGGCAAACGTCTCGCCGGCTTCCATGCAGAATGTTCTGAAATTCTGGCCGACGGTGTAAATACCAAGCGAACCGCTGGTTACTTTGAATTCATACGCCGGGCTTAGGGGGGCGCCGTCGGCGATGGCTTTGACTGTTGTTGGGGCCGCATAAACCACACCGGCCATAATTGTTAATGCTACTATCGTTGTCAATTGCTTCGTACTCATGTTGTTACTCCTAAACAAGTTTTCTCCGTGTTTCTCCGTAAACTAATGCTTTTCTACCTTACAGGTCCTATATTGTCAACAGTTATTCAGAAAATTTCTGAATCTGATTGATGTCCGTTTTAATTTACATAAATTCAAGTACATTTGCGGTGTTTGAAAAGTTCTGATAGAAATTTCTATTTTCTTNNACAATTTCTGCACAAAACCTGCTTATTCAGCGAATGCTGCGAATTTGCGATTGAAGGGCTGCCATTAAATTTTCTGCGAAAATTAATGTAATGGTAACAAAGTACTCCGCACAGATGCGTTGTGCACATAAAAAAAGCCGCAGGCTCACTCCGTCCCGCGGCTTTTCAAAGAGACTCGATAATTGGATTTAAATCACCGTCCGACGCCTCAGATAACCCACCAGCCCTGTTCCCATAGCAGCCAGAAGAATCGCACCGGGAGCGGGAACGATAATGACGCTATCGGGCCGAAGAATGTGATTATTAATAGATCCATTCGAGGCCGGGTCTGTCGGATCATCGGCTAAAAATCCAGTATTATACACATAACTATTTGACCCACCTTTTGCAAAAAAATCTCCCCAGACAGGAATTCGGTCAGAAAGGAACGAAATCGTATAGCTGCTCACATCTCCAGTTTCGTATTTCACACCCGTCAAGGAAGCCGGCATGATAATATTGCCAGCCTTTGAGTAGATATCAACGTCAAATTCTATATCATCATAGATATTAATTTGTGTATCCGAAATTTCGATAATGATATGACTGATGCCTGGAGCCTTGGAGACTGCCAAGGTATATTCATAGGACCACAATGGCCCAACCTGATCAACTGCCCACTCCATGGTTGCTACCCCTGAAGCCCAATTTCCACCAAGGGTCAATCCTCCAGGACTTGATAACGAACCTGTATATGCCGCACCCGCAAGGCCAGCCAGCGCTGCCATCGCCACCATAATAAACCATTTTCTTAGCTTCATGTTTTCTCCCTTCCAAACTACGCTTTACCCATTTCTACAAGAGTTCATACTGGTATTTTACCTTCGGATTTCCGGCCAAGTCCAATAAAAATTTTGAATACGCTTCTGTTTGCCTGTTTTTCAAAGAAACCGCCGGAAATATTTAGCATAACAACCTTAANNGCCAGAGGTTATGAGGCCCATACGGATATCCCACTAATTTGCAATCCGTAGTTTTCCGGACGTTAATTTTTGCGGGTTTTTGAGGGCTTGAAAATCACTTATTTGCCCATTTGAGATGTGCATGGATCGCCGGCATAAAAAAAGCAGGCTGGGGCCTTTCGGTCCCTGCCTGCTCTGCGGGTAATGGCTTATCGGCAGCTACGGCTTAATAGTCGATGACACTCTATGCCGAGGGCTTATTCTGTGAAAATACCGCGGTGGCGGTCTTAATCATCCCCGCAATATCCGATAAGTTGGTGGGGATAATCATGGTATTATTCGTCTGGGCCAGCTTACCGAATTCATTGAGGTACTGCTCGGCCACACGCAGCTTGACCGCATCGGCACCGCCCTGCTCATTGATGGCTTTGGCGATTTCACGAATACCCGTGGCTGTGGCCATGGCAATTTTCTCGATTTCCGCCGCCCGGCCTTCGGCTTCGTTGATGCGTTTCTGCTTTTCACCTTCGGACTGGAAGATCATTTCCTGCTTGTCGCCGTCGGCCCGGTTGATCTTGGCTTGCCGTTCACCCTCGGACTGGGCAATCACGGCACGCTTTTCGCGTTCGGCACGCATCTGCTTTTCCATCGCGTCCTTGATGCTCTGAGGCGGATAGATATTCTTGACTTCGTATCGCGTTATCTTCACACCCCAGGGGTCGGACGCCTTATCGACAGCGGCTACGATGGCGCTGTTGATGACATCGCGTTCTTCGAATGTCTTATCGAGTTCGAGCTTACCCATCACCGAACGCATGGTCGTCTGGGCAATCTGAATCGAGGCAAACATATAGTTGTCAATGCNNATTCTTGGGGTCCACGACCTGCAAGTACAGGATGCCATCGACTTCCACGGCAATATTATCCTTGGTGATACACACCTGCGGCTTGACATCGAGGGCCTGCTCCTTGAGCGTGTGCTTGTATGCAACGCGGTCGATAAACGGAATCAGGATATGGAAGCCTGCTTCCAGCGTCGCTGAATATTTTCCCAGACGCTCCACGATAAATGCCTCGCGCTGAGGAACAATGCGTATCGTCTTGACAAAGGCAATCAGGACGAATACCAGAATTGCGATAATAATCACAGTCAGCGGATCAATCGGCCCGCGAGCCGCCAGAATCAGCATCTCATTCATTTCTTGTCTCCTTCCTGCATCATCGCAGGTTTGACGATTAACGTTAAGTTGTCATTTCCGATAATTTCCACCACGGTCCCAACGGCAATGGCGCGATCCGCCCGGGCCTTCCACGCTGTCCCGTGCAGTTCGACAGTACCCGGAACCATCGGATTAATCGCCGCAGTTACGGTGACCTTTTCGCCGACAAAATCAGTCAGGTTCTGCGACGAATCCTGCCGGCCGCGGGTGAATCCGAGAAATACGCCCTTGAGCCAGTTCCGCAGCACCAGCATCAGCACGACGGAAGTCGCAATGAACAGCATCAACTGGGTATTAACACCAATGTTCACAAACACGCAGAGAATGCCTACGGCCAGCGCTCCGACGCCAAAGAAAAACACGAACAGACCCGGAATAAACAGCTCCATAATCAGCAAAAACACGCCGATAATCGCCCAGATATATTCCGCCTTGAGAAATTCATTCCAATCCACGGCAATACCTCCTATTTTAACAGTGATACAGCAATCTTTTGCTGTTATATAGACTTAAACTGTAGCCCTTTTTTCCAGAATTTCCATACATTTTTTGCAATCGAGATGAATTTGGTCGATTAAAGCTTCTTTGCTCTCGAACCGCTGCTGGCCGCGTACCCGCTCTACAAACTCCATCGCGAGGTATTTGCCGTAGAGAGTCTCGACCTTTGGCTCCAGAATATGGGCTTCGATGAGCAGCGGATAATCGCTCAGGAATGTCTTTGCCCGGCCCAGACTGAATGCACTGGGGCGACGATGTCCGCCCACGCAGACCTCTTTCAGCGACTCGCCGACAATTACAAATCCAGCATATACACCCTCGTCCGGGATAATCTGTTTTTCCGGATGGATATTGGCCGTTGG
>DLFY01000219.1:3660-15777 GCA_002482415.1 Phycisphaerales bacterium UBA7708 | reverse complement strand
CATGGCCTCTTGCAAATGTGGGAAGAGATGGCACTGCCTCGTCTGGCACTGGCATTCAAGCTGGCTGTCGGGCCGGCCAAAGTGCTGATAGCCTTTCTGGCGGTGGTCTTGATTTGCGCCGGCGGATTTGCGATGGATTTCTGTTCGCATTCGGTGGTTGTCAGTCCTAAACGGCAGGTACCCAAAGGAGGATTTGGGGGTGATTCCGCCGCATACATANNCCTACCTGCAGCATCCCAGTCGTGCACAGGGTTTTATCAGGGAGAATGCGGGTAAATGTTCGGGGCAGGGTGTGTTTTCGACTCTCTGGCATTTCTGGACGGACCGGATAACAGATTCGACACTTATCTTTTATAAGGCTTTGTTTAAGTTTGAGTCGCCCAGCCAGTATGCCAAACAAACCGAAACAGCCGGGGTGGCGTATCGAATCTGGCAGAATATGACCCTGTGTTTTCGTTCCATTATGTGGGCGTTTCAATACCATACCGTTTACAGTATCCTCTTCTGCATGTATTCCTTTGTGGTTTTTTGTGCAGCGGGGGGGGCAATATGCCGCTGTGCCGCCCTGGAATGTGCCAATAATGAAAAGCCGGGCCTGTTTGAGGCTATGGAGTTTGTCGGCAACAAGATATTCAGTTTGATTTCGGCTCCGCTGATTCCTGCTCTGCTGATGGCCGTATTTACCATGATTTTAATTCTCTTCGGACTGGCCGTGAACTTCATTCCGTGGATAGGGGAGTTGACACTCGGTTTGCTTTTACCTTTTTTACTGATTGCGGGTGTCTTGATTACGCTGCTGCTTGCGGCATCGCTGTCCGGCACCGGCCTGATGTTCCCGGCGATAGCGTATGAGGGCACAACCGGGCTGGATGCGATTGGACGATCCATCAGCTATGTCCTGAATAAACCGGTATGGATGCTGTTTTACCTGGCAATTCAAACACTGCTGGGGACGTTTTTTTACCTGGTGATGCGGGGCGTATTGTTTGCTGTTTTGTGGGTCACGTATCACTCGATCCGCCTGGGTATCTATCAGCCGGAATACGGCCCCAGCAAGCTGGAACGCATCTGGGCCCAACCCAATTTATTTTATCTGCTCAATGCCCCGGCCGGTCCCGCCAACTGGTCTGAGAAAATCGCCAGTGTGATGATCGGAATTCTGATGCTGGGGATTACCGCGTTGATTGCCGCGCTGGTCATCAGCTACATTTTCTCGAGTATGACGATTATTTATTCGCTGATGCGGAGAAAGGTTGATAAGGTTCCCATTCAAAAAGTCTGGGTTTGCCTGGAATTTACTGCCGNNAAAAAAGAGCGGGCCGTCGTGCCACAGACCGCCTTGTCCATTAATCAGGAGTCCAAAGTTGCCTGACAAGATTGAAACCCAGACAAAACCCAGCCCGCTTGTGCTGGATCACAAGATATCCAGGGGACTGCTGCACTATCGCAAGACCTTGATTATTCTGGCTCATGTCGCGGCATTCACGGCGGCGCTTGGGCTGGCTTTTTTATTCATGTACAGCATGCAGGTGCTGCGGCGATGGGTTATCTATCCATTCCCAATCATGCTGGCATTTGTGCTGCCGGTTAAATTGATTGTCTTTGCCTATTTCAAGCAATACCGAGGGTGGTGGCGGTATGTCGGCGTTTCGGACCTGCTGAAAATTGCCAAGGCATCATTGATCAGTGCGATTATCCTGGTTGCGGGCTGGTATGTTTACGGACTGGTTGGGGCGAAAATCATCCCTGATTCGGCTATAGAAAAAGTGCGGCAGGAAATATCTGAACTTGAGCAGAAAATTGCGGCGTCACTTACAGAACAGGAATCCTGGGAATATAAATGCAGCCACGCCAATCTGCAGGGGCTTCGCGACCTGCTGGAAGTCAGTCGAATCAATGAGATTTCGGCGCAACTGGCCAAAGCCCCGGAAAACAGCCAGGAACAGATTCTGCTGATGAATCGAAAGGGACAGCTTCGCGATGTGCAGACCCGTCTTGAGGGTGTTATCATGCTGGATTTATTCACCACGATTATGCTCCTGTCGGGCATTCGCATGGTGGTTCGCCTTTACCATGAAGAATTCTTTGCTGAAACCCGCGGGACAGCCCGGCGTTTTCTGATTGTCGGGGCCGGCAACGCCGGTGAGGCACTCCTGCGGGAAATGATGCGGCGCAAAGACACCCAATACGAAGTTGTTGGATTCGTTGATGATGACCCGGCCAAACAGGGATCGGAAATTCACGGTATTCCTGTGTTCGGCGGCGTGGACCAATTACCGCAAATCTGCCGCAAACAGGCCGTTGATGAAATCGCCATTGCCATTCCCAGCGCCAACCGCAAGCAGCTTCGCCGGGTGGTGCAGGTGTGCCAGGGTACCAAAATACGATTCAGTACCGTCCCTTCGCTGACGGATATTGCTTCGGGCAAGCTTCGCGTTTCACAGATGCGCGACGTCGAAATCAACGACTTGCTGGGACGCGAAGAAATTCAGTTGGATATGGAACAGATTCGCGGTTTTCTGGCCAACAAGGTGATCCTCGTGACCGGGGCCGGCGGTTCCATTGGTTCGGAAATGTGCCGTCAGGTCTGTGCATTTGGTCCCAAGCAATTGCTGCTGCTGGAACAGGCTGAAAATCCTCTGTTTTTCATCGAGCGTGAATTAAATCAGAAGTTTAGCAAGGTATCATTAACCCCTGTAATTGCAGATATTACAGACAGGATAAGAATAGAACAGTTTTTTGCTGATTATCGTCCCCAGGTTGTGATTCATGCGGCGGCTCATAAGCACGTGCCGCTTATGGAGCAGAATCCCGGCGAGGCCATCAAGAACAATGTTATCGGAACCCGGACCATTGCGGATGCGGCGAATGCCTATGGGGCGGAATGTTTTGTCATGATATCGACAGACAAAGCCGTCAATCCAACCAGTATCATGGGGTCGTCCAAGCGGGTGGCGGAAATGTACATTCAGGACTTAAACAAGACCAGCAAGACCCACTATGTGACCGTGCGATTTGGCAACGTGCTGGGGTCCAATGGGTCGGTGGTCCCGATTTTCAAGCAGCAAATCGCCGCCGGGGGCCCGGTGACGGTTACCCACCCGGACATGCGGCGGTATTTTATGACCATTCCGGAGGCCAGCCAGCTTGTTCTTCAGGCGGCGGCGATGGGAGAAGGCGGGGAAATCTTTGTGTTGGATATGGGCGAGCCGGTCAAGATTGTGGACCTGGCGAGGGAATTAATTACACTCAGCGGATTTAGGCCGGGGGAAGATATTGAGATTGAATTTTCCGGTCTGCGCCCTGGGGAAAAGTTGTTTGAAGAGCTTTCGATTGAAGGCGAGAACATGCTGCCGACCAAACACCCCAAAATTGCGGTCTGGAAAAATATCCCCAAGGATCGGCAGACGCTTCGTATCGGCATTGAGAAACTCCTTGAGGTGGCACACACCCAGAATCGTTCGCGAATTATCGAAACGCTTCGCGAGCTTGTCCCTGAATTTATCGGACAGCAGTGAGATGCCGGATGTACGATAAATTAAGGTCTTGACAAACTGTGCAAATTATGTAAAAAATGTACGAACCAGAAGGGCTTTTTTACGTACTTTTTTCTTAAAAATGATTCCCGAGGCGGGTGTAACTCGACACAGGTCAAGTGTGTCTGGAGGATTAGTTTTATTGTTTGAGCAGGATACATAGACGGTGGCATCCTCGATTTTGTGACCAAATGAATTCGGAAACGAATCAAAGGAGAATAGAACATGATTGATGTACAGCGTTTACGCCGAAGTTTTGGCCCGGTCGTGGCCGTGGACGACATTGTGTTTAAAGTCCAGAAGGGCGACGTGCTGGGTTTTCTGGGGCCTAATGGCGCCGGGAAGAGCACGGCCATGAAGATGCTGGCCTGTTTCCTGAAACCGGATAGCGGGACAGCGACCATTTGCGGACATGATATTATCACGGACCCCATCGGGGTACGCCAAAGTATCGGGTATCTGGCGGAAAACGCACCGTCCTATAACGAAATGACGGTCGGCGGCTTTTTGAATTTTGTCTGTGATGCACGCATGATCCATGGGCAGGCCAGAAAGAAAGCCCTGGACAGGGTGGTGCCCCTGTGTTCGATTGAGTCCGTCTATCACCAGACCATCGAAACGCTGTCCAAAGGGTATCGCCGAAGGGTCGGGCTGGCTCAGGCGCTGATTCATGACCCGCAGGTTCTGATTCTCGACGAGCCGACTGACGGCCTGGATCCCAATCAGAAATTCGAGGTTCGCAAGCTGATTAATGGGATGGCCAAAGACAAATGCATTATTGTTTCCACGCATATTCTGGAGGAAGTGGAGCAGATTTGCACACGTACGATTATCATCGCCCGGGGCAAAATCCTGGTGGATTCCACCCCGCAGGCGCTCATTGAAAAACACAAATGCAGTCTGGACGAGGTCTTCCGCAAGATTACGTCCACCAAAAAGACCGCGTAGCCCCCTAACGAAACGGAGAATGATGCTATGAACGGTTTTCTATCGGTTTTCAAACGTGAATTAAAAGGGTATTTCGCTACGCCCGTAGCGTATGTATTTCTGGTCATTTTTTTATTCTTTGCCGGTTATCTGCCGTTTAAAGACGGATTCTTTGAGATTCGTCAGGCGGAACTGAGGCTGTTTTTCCAGAGCCTGCCGCTGCTGTTTATCTTCATGGTTCCGGCGGCCGCCATGCGATTATGGGCTGAAGAACGCAAAAACGGTTCAATCGAGCTGCTCCTGACGCTGCCGATTACCATCAACCAGGCGGTTCTGGGGAAATTTTTTGCAGCGTGGGGTTTTCTGGGAATCGCGCTGCTGCTGACGTTTCCGCTGCCGGCAACGGTGTATTACCTTGGGCATCCCGATACGGGTTTGATTATCACCGGCTATATCGGTTCATTCCTGCTGGCGGGAACATTTCTGGCAATTGGTTCGTTCTTTTCCGCCGTCACGAAAAATCAGGTGGTTAGCTTTATTTTATCCGGCGCCGCCTGCGGTATTCTGGTGTATGCCGGTATGCCGACAACGGTTAATTATCTTTCGACGATGCTGCCGGCCAATGTGGTTGCGCTGATTGAAATGATGAGCATTCAGTCTCATTTTGATTCCATCCTTCGCGGAGTTCTTGAAGTGAAGGATATCGCCTATTTCATCATCCTGATTGTCGCCTGGATTGGCGCGTGTACTGTGGTTCTGGAAGAAAGGAAGGCTGCCTGATGAATCGAACAGTCAAAATCATTATGGCAATCACATTCATTGTCGTGATTGCGGTTTCGCTGGTCAGTATCGTCCACAAGCTCGGCAAGTCCATGCGTCTGGATATTACGGAACGCAAGCTTTATACGTTGTCCGATGGAACTAAACAGATTCTTGACGGACTTACCCAGCCGATTACCATTAAGCTGTTTTACAGCAAGACCGCCTCGATGAAGGCTCCTGACCAAATTCGCTTCTACACCAATTATTATACTTTTGTCCGGGCTTTACTGGAAGAATATGCAGCCCAGTCCAAGGGTAATGTCAAGCTGGAAGTGATCGACCCGCGTCCCTATACCGAAGAAGAAATGGCGGCGATTCGCTATAAACTCAAGCGGTTCACCATCAGCCAGGAAGAAAGCTTCTTTTTCGGCCTGGTGGTTCAGACCCAGTTTGGTGTGACCAAGACGATTGAATTTTTCACTCCGGATCGGCAAAGTTTTGTCGAATATGACATCAGCTACCTGATTGATACCGCCGTGACGCGTCAGAAGACCAAAATCGGCGTGCTCAGTTCGCTGCCGGTCATGGGGGACGATGTGTCGGGATACATGGCCTATATGATGCGGATGCAGGGACAGCAGCCTCGCCCGGCCTGGGGGATAGTCCGTCAGATCAAGGAAAAATATGAAGTTGTCTCGATCCCTGCCGATACCGACACCATATCCGACGTTGATATGCTGCTGGTCATTCACCCCAAAGACCTGCCTGAAAAAACACAGTTTGCGATTGATCAGTATATCCTCAAAGGCAAACGTGCCATGATTTTCGTGGACCCGCATTGCGTGATGGATCGCCCTGATCCGATGCAGGCGCAGACCGGACAGCCCCCCTCAACCGAATCCAGCCTGGACAAACTGCTGCAGGCATGGGGACTGGAGATGCCCAAACTGACATTTGCCGGCGACCGTACGCTGGCAGTGATGGGTTCTCCGCGGCCCACCGACCGGCCGATGAAGATTATGGGGATTATGAAATTGACTTCTGCCGAACAGTGTTTCAGTGCGGAATCTCCAGCAACAGCAATGCTCAATGAAGTCAGCATCATGTTCCCGGGTGTTTTGAAGAAAATTAATCCGGACACCGCAGCGTCGGATATCAAATATACGCCTTTGATTCAAACAACGTCAAAAGGAAATGCCTGGAAAGTGGATAGTCCCTATGAAATCATGAGTCCGGATTACGCTGAGTTCCTGCGTAAATTCCGCGATGGAAGCGAACCGGTCGTGATGGGCTATGCAATCACCGGCAAATTCAAATCGGCATTCCCGGAAGGGATTGAAGTCGAAGAAAAAACCGAAGGGGCTGAGGCCGACAAACCTGAAAGCGAGAAAAAACCGCCGGTGATGAAGAAAGTAACAGGGGTGACCGAAGCGGCGGATACCTGTGCGGTCATGGTTTTTGCCGATGTCGATTTTATCAGCGATATTGTTGCCTACCAGCAGACTTTCTTTGGTACGGCGGTGGTTGGCGACAACAGCAATCTTGTGCTCAATGCCATTGAAGACCTGTCCGGCTCCAGTGCCCTGATGGCGGTTCGTTCACGCGGCCAGTACAGCCGGCCTTTTACGCGAGTGGATGCGATTGAGGCCGAGGCCGATGCAAAAACCGCCGATAAAGAGACGGAAATTATGAATCAAATCAAGACCTTTGAGCAGGAGCTCAATCAAAAACTGGCCGCTGTTGACAGGAAGGAAGACGAATTAATCAATAAAACCATCCTTGAAGAAAAACAGGCCATAGAGCTGAAACTGCGCGGCAAGGAAAAAGAACTCCGTGATGTCAAAATGCAGAAAGTCAGGCACATTGAAAGTCTGGGAAGCAAGCTGAAAAATCTGTGCACGCTGCCCGGTCCGGCCCTGATTCTTCTGATTGCCGTTGTGCTTGGCCTTCGCCGGAGTTTTATGCGTCGTCATTATGTCAGCCATGCCAGTGATGCATAATGAAAGGCATGTTATGAACAAGACAGTAACCATTAAATTCAGCCTTGAATCAAACAGGGAGAATCACGATGAATGATAAAAAACTTGCGATATTAGGACTGGTTGCCGTTGTTTCTGTGGCTGCGGCGATTCTGGTAAGCCGGATTGGGGGTGTCAGCCAAAGCAGCAGCCTGGTCATTGGGCCGCTGATTGGCGGCGTGGATGTGGATAAGATCAATTCGATCGTTGTTACCGGTGAAAAAGGAACCCAGAAAGTCACCCTCGTCAAATCCGAGAAGAGGTTTGTTGTTGCCGAAAAAGAAAATTATCCGGCCAGCACCAAAAAGGTCAACGAACTGGTCAATCAATGTCTTGATATTCGAACCGCCGAACTGCAGAGCGAGGACCCTGCTTTTCACGCAGAATTGGGGCTTACGGATGAAACTGCCAAGACAGCCGTGACCTTCAAAGACAGTGCAGGTCAGACCATCGTGGGCCTGCTGGTTTCGGAGAGCAAGCCGGAATCACAGGAGGTCTTTGTGCGTCGGGCTGATGATAATAAGGCTTATCTGACGCTGCAGTCGCCCTGGATATCCAGCCGTCCTCTGGATTATTTGGATACCCAGCTTCTTCAGGTGGATGCCAAGAAGATACTTGAAGTCTCTGTGATTGACCCGAATCAGGTCGGATATACGCTTCGGTCGGACAATGGCGGAGACGTGGTCACCCTGGGGGAGATGCCTGCGGGCAAACAGTTCAAAGGGACGACCTATCGCAGCGTATTCAGTACATTGAGCAGTCTGAACTTTGAGGATGTCAGCCCCAAAGATAAAGTCGAGGGCTTAACACTGGATCGCCGGTATATCTGCAAGCTGGATGACTCGACGGTTTACACGCTCGACCTGGGCAAAAAAGAGGAGAAGTGGTATCTGAAGCTGAAAGTCGAGTTTACGGACAAATCCGAAGTGGTGAAGGAGAAGGGTGTCGAATCCGAAGAGGAACTCAAGAAAAAAGAGGCCAAACTGCTGGCACGCGATGCCGCAGAGGCCTTAATCAAAAAGACCGGTAACTGGCTGTATGTGATTCCGCAATTTAAAGCGGCGGAATTAACCAAATCGCTGAATGAACTGATCGAAGATGTTCCTGTAAAGCCAAAGGAGCCGGCGGATCCCAATAAACCGGTTGAAGCACAAGCTCAGCCGCCTCAGGTTTAGAATCGAATCAAAAGGGCCGTTATAAGCGGCCCTTTTTTAATGTTCGCAGATCAGGATAAACGGACATCGCCGAATCGCAACTGGTCTATCAGTTTTCCTGAGGACCTGGGAGCCGGTGCTTTGGGCTGAGGTTTTCGCGGAACTTCCTTTTTCTCTATCGGCCGGCCTTCAGGCTTGCCCTGTTTCATCGACAGGCGGATTCGCTTGCGGGGAATATCGACCTCCAGTACCGTCACCTGAACCTTCTGGTGGACCTTGACGACATCGGCGGGGTCTTTGATAAATCGGTCGGCCAGTTCGCTGATGTGAACCAGTCCGTCCTGATGGACTCCAATATCGACAAAAACGCCGAATGCCGTGATATTGGTCACAATTCCGGGCAGCTTCATACCAGCGGTGAGGTCTTCGATTTTTGTGATTCCGTCGGCAAACTTAAACTGCTCAAATTGACTGCGGGGATCCCTGCCCGGCTTGGCCAGTTCCTGCATAATGTCATTTAATGTTTCAAGACCAATGGTATCTGTTTTGTAGTTGTCCAATTTAATTTTGGACCGCAGCGCGGCGTCTTCCATCAATTGTTTGACGGAACAATTTAAGTCCGAAGCCATTCGATCCACAATCGGATAGCTTTCCGGGTGGACAGCGCTGGCATCCAGCGGATTTTCGGCATTGCGAATACGCAGAAAGCCAGCCGCCTGCTCAAATGCCTTGGCTCCCAGACGCGGGACCCTGGTCAGGTTTTCGCGGCTCTGGAATGGCCCGTTTTCGTTGCGGTATTCGACGATTTTCTGAGCCAAAGCAGGCCCAAGGCCGGATACATACATCAGTAATTGCTTGGAAGCGGTATTGACTTCCACGCCGACGTTATTGACGCAACTGATGACCACATCGTCCAAAGACTGCTTGAGCATCGTCTGGTCCACATCGTGCTGGTACTGGCCGACCCCGATGGATTTCGGATCGATTTTAACCAGTTCAGCCAGCGGATCCATCAGCCGTCGCCCAATAGATACCGCCCCGCGAACGGTCAAATCATAGTCTGAAAATTCTTCCCGCGCCGCTTCCGAGGCGGAATAAACCGATGCTCCGCTTTCATTGACCATGACAATGATGATGCTTTTGTCCAATTCAAGGGCACGTACAAAATCCTCAGTTTCTCGCCCGGCCGTGCCGTTGCCAATGGCGACGGCTTCAATCTGGTATTGACGGCACCACAGACGAATGCGCTCTGCTTCGCGTTTTGCGGCCTGTTCTCCGTTATGCGGATATATCACATCGTTTCCGAGCAGTTTGCCCTGTTTGTCCAAAAAGACGACTTTGCAGCCGGTGCGGTATCCGGGGTCGATTGCCAGGACGTTTTTCTGGCCCAGCGGAGATGCCAGCAGGAGCTGTCGCAGATTTTCAGCAAATATTTTGATGGCTTCCATGTCCGCCCGCTTTTTCGTCTCCAGCCGCACCTCGGTTTCCATCGACGGCGACAGCAGACGGTCGTATCCATCATCAATGGCGCTGCGGATATACGGCGTACAGGCATTGCTGGAGTGAATATAAATGGCGTATAAAAGCTGTTGAGCGGTTTCTTTGGGAGCCTGAATGCGAAACATCAGGAATCCTTCGTTTTCCCCGCGGCGCATGGCCAGAATACGATGCGATGGGGCGGTGGCAACCGGTTCGGTCCACTCGAAGTAATCCTGGTATTTGGCGGCATCGGCTTTTTTGTCCTCCATGACTTTGGATGAAAACTGGCCCGCAGTAAAATACAATTCACGTATTCTGGCCCGGCTGTTCGGGTCCTCGCTGATCATTTCAGCAATGATGTCGCAGGCTCCGGCCAGGGCTTGTTCTGTAGTGTCCACACCTTTTTCTGGATTGATAAATTCAGCGGCGGCAATCTGAGGATCTGTGGTATCCTTTTGTTCCATAATGAGCAGTGCCAGAGGTTCCAGTCCTTTTTCCCTGGCAATCGTGGCCCGGGTGCGCCGTTTGGGACGGTAAGGCAGATAAATATCTTCCAGTTCCGTCATTGTCTGAGCGGCCATGATGGCTGATTCCAGTTCCGGAGTCAGCAATTCACGTTCCTTGAGCGAAGCCAGAATGCTGTCGCGACGGGCATAAAGTTCCTTGAGCTGCTGGAGGCGGTCCCGGATATGGGTTACAGCCACTTCGTCGAGACTGCCTGTTACTTCTTTGCGGTAGCGGGCAATAAACGGCACGGTCGCTCCGTCGGCCAGAAGCTCGGCGGTCGCGGCGACTTGTCGGGCTGAGATATTCAGTTCACCAGCCACGGTTAAAACAAACTGCTGTTCCATCACAAAATCCTTATCCTCAATCCATTATTTGCAAGGGTTGCCGAAAAGAGTGTTTTATAACAATCCCGGCGAATTCTGGCAAGCGTGAAACGGGGAATATGCGGAGTTTTTATCGGGCTATTGACGCAGGTATTTCAGGCGTTCCGGCAGCGGGATATTGTTGCCGAAATTATCTTCGCCGTAGCCGCATTCGGCCAGCAGGCGGATATCCTCAAGGACTCGTTTGTCCCCAAAGAAAGCCACTTTCATTTCTGTGGCGATATCGATTTTGCCCATCACCAGCAATTTGGCGATTTCATCGGTGACCTGCTCAATCAGTCTGGCATCCTGCTGAATCGTCATATCATCCAGTTTTAGCGGCTGTTCATAGATAATGACCTTGCCGTAATCGGCCAGAGTCATGATGACACTGCGTATCAGGGTCTTGGTATCCGAACCGCTGACCTGGGCGGGAACCAGGCCCAGCCGGATCGTCTCGGTTGCAAGGGATCGCCGCTTCTGGGCATTGATTTTTTCGTTGGCCCTGAACAGCTCCAGCGGTGAGCGGGCATCATACGATTCTCCTTCCAGTTCCATCCGCACATCGCTGCCGTAATGCAGCACCAGCTTGGAAATCAGTGTGGAAGGACGGACATGAAATCCGCGATAGGGCGGCACCCGAACCTCAATACGGGTGTTTTCCGTATAACGGCGAAGCATATTCTGGCATAACAGTTCCGCACAGGTCAGATATTCGCTGACAAAACAGATGGAATAATGAAGCAGAGTTTCCAGGAGTTTTTCCGGCTCGACCAGTTTTTTCGATCCCGGCACATGAAGCGAAGTCGGCCCTGCGTGACGTTCGTAATAATGGGCAAAATCCCGCGCTGTTCGCAGCAGGTGCAGCACGACACTGATGTGTCCCCGCAATACCGGCAGGTCTTTGTCCAAAACCTCGGTTTCAGTGGTCGAAACATAAGTGTCATACAAGGATTGCAGATTATGGAAACGAAGTTCCAGCGAACGGAGTTTTTCTTCGCTGATGGGGCCGGTCATCTCATAATGATATTCACGGGAAGCAACAAGACCTTTAGGAAGGGCCTGTTTGCATTCTGCTGCAAGATTCAAAAACGCTGTCGCCAGAAGGGTGACAGTGTTAGATACCGTTTCGAGTTTTCGAATAGCCAAATCATGCGGCAGCCGGCCCAGAGGCAGTGACTCCGCGTATGTCTCCGGCGTCGGAATCGAATGAGGAATCGGGATGTGTAGCCAGGCGGCTTCCTGCAGGAGACGCTCCGTTGCCCGATAAAGAATATCTTCAACAAAGGCTATGGCATTCTGGGTTCCAATGGTAAAATCCTGCTCAACGGGTAAAAGGCGATAGGCCGGTATGGAGTGCTGAATATGCAGC
>DLFY01000219.1:2197-3633 GCA_002482415.1 Phycisphaerales bacterium UBA7708 | reverse complement strand
CCGCCCACTGACTGTTGTTGCGGGCACCATAAGAATCCAGAAGTTCTTCCGCCTGAGTGGACTGAGCCAGCAATTCCCCTAATAAAGGACGAGTCAGTCTGCCCAGATTATTCTGATGCTGCATTACCAGAAAGCTGGCAGCTCTGAGCAGGGTCTGTGTCCGTCGTCCAACCAGACGGGAAAATTCTTCATAGGATATTGATACAGGGCCCATACAACCTTGCACCTTTAACATGGAATACGTTTCAGCCGCGGCACAGTCATTCCGCCGCAAGACGGAGAAACTATACTCAATTGCGACAAAAAATCAAGATAATTGCCTGGTCTTACAATGCTTTGAATTCGGCGACAACCGGGGTGTGATCGCTGGGTTTTTCCAGTTCTCGGGGTGCTTTGTCGATACGGCAGTCGATACAGTTTTGAGCCATTGCGGGAGTGGCCATGATGTAATCCAGTCGCCATCCCAGATTGCGTTTGAAGCCATTGGGCACGCGATAATCCCAGAAAGTGTACTGTTCCGGCTGGGGATGGAATTGGCGGAATACATCCACAAAACCCCATTTCATCACCTCGCGTACGGCATTCTGGATTTCCTGACAAAAACAAACGTCACCCCACAGATTTTTGGGATCATATACGTCTTTATCTTCGAGGGCCACATTCAAATCGCCCACCCATACTATCGGCTGGTCCGGAGTGTAAGTTTTGTCAAAATAGTCTTTTAACCATGAAAACCAGTTTAATTTGTACTGGAATTTCTCACTTTGTATGGATTGCCCCTGAGGGATATAGGTGTTCACAATAACGATGTTTTTATAGGACATCTTAATAAATCGGGCTTCTTTTGCAGGATCCTGNNGGCAATTCGATTTGGGCATCCTTGATCGGAATGTCGCTGAATATAGCGACACCGTTATACTTTTTTTGGCCGTTGAATAAAACGTGATAGCCTGAATCTTTGAACGCGTCCAACGGAAAGTCACAGTTTTGTGCCTTGGTTTCCTGAACGCAAAGTACCTGCGGCTTGTTTTCAGCAAGCCACGCGCTGAGTATGTCTATGCGGCTCCGGATGGAATTCACATTAAATGTCGCTATTTTCATCGCAATCCTTTTCGATAAGCATTATAAAAACAACACCCAAAAAATGTCAAGGAATATCGTAAGTCTATATAGAACAATCATATACGACATATTTAGTGGATTTCCCAGCAAGTTTCATCGAAAAAAGTATTGAAATTTTATGATTTGTACGGAAAATAGAGAAAAAATAATATTTAATTGCACAATGTTGACAGTAATCAGTAGTATATAACTATAGAATGAATAGGAATATAGGAGTTAGAACTATGAAATTATCTTCAAGAACACGCTACGGGATGAGAGCGATGATGGAATTGGCTCTCGAATACGGAAAGAAACCTCTTCAGATCAAATCC
>DLFY01000219.1:0-2184 GCA_002482415.1 Phycisphaerales bacterium UBA7708 | reverse complement strand
TATTTCGAACAAGTATCTTGAACAGCTTGTTGCGATGCTCAAATCGTCCGGGCTTGTCCGCAGTGTTCGGGGGCCTCGCGGTGGTTATATGCTGGCTCGGAATCCGGCAGAAATCAAGTTAAGCGAAATATTTACCACCCTTGAGGGGCCGCTTATTCCGGTAGAATGTGTAGAACATACCGAATTTTGTCCCAAATGCCCGGATTGTGCCACCCGGCTGATTTGGACGGAGTTATACAGGGCTTTGATGAGCGTACTGGATAACACGACTCTCAAAGAGCTGGCCGAACGTGCTGACAAGATTCAGCAGGGCGGAAGCTATCAAATATAAGTTTCGTATTTGACAAAAAGAACAGCGCGGCGGGACAGACTTCACAGGCCTTGTGGATCCCGCCGCTGTATTTTATACAGTATTGAGTTTGGGATATGTCGGAATTTGCCGGAATATGACCAGGTCGATAAATATACGTTTTCAGTGTCTCCGAATCAGACCTGGATTAGTAAGAAACTCAGGCAAACGATAGAATCCCAGGGATAAGATCAATCTCAGGTGTGATATGCCGCATAAAAGTTTCGACAGCAAACAAATAGACCATCTGACACAGGCTATATTGGCCTCTTATCAGGATGATATGGGGACTAATTTCATCGATGTCAAGAATCTGCCTGTGCGGGACAAGATATTGTTTGTACTCAATTCGCTGATGGAGCTTTTGTTTCCGGGCTACACCGGCAAGCGTCCGGTCAGCAGTGAAAACATTCGTTCTATCATCCAGGAAATCCTCGTCATGGTTCGTCGGGAATTGGCGGATCAAATCGAGCTGGCATTGCGTTTTAGCTGTAAACTGAAGGAATGCCCTGCCTGCGACTGCAGAAATCTGGCCAGTGAATGCTGTGAGACACTGCTGAATCTGATTCCCGACATCCGGCAAATGCTCAAAGAAGACGTCCAGGCGGCTTTTGACGGCGACCCGGCGGCCAAGGCACCCGAAGAAATCGTCCTTAGTTATCCGCATTTGTGTGCGATTGCAATCCATCGTGTTGCCCATGAGTTATACCGGATGGATATTCCGCTGATTCCCCGCATGATGGCCGAATACGCGCACTCACAAACCGGCATTGATATTCACCCCGGGGCACAGGTGGGCAGGCGGTTCTTTATTGACCATGGGACAGGGGTCGTCATTGGTGAAACGGCCGTGATTGGAAACAATGTCAAGATTTATCAGGGCGTTACGCTGGGTGCGGTGAGTTTTCCCAAAGATGAACACGGCAATATCATTCGCGGTAAAAAGCGTCATCCAACGCTGGAAGATGATGTTACCGTTTATGCCGAGGCAACGATTCTGGGAGATATTGTCATCGGCAAAGGTGCCGTCATCGGCGGCAATGTCTGGATAAGGGAGTCCGTCCCGGCGGGCGCTGTCGTGACGATTGCCAAGCCGGAATCACTTTATGTCACCCGCGGACGCAGGAAGCCGGCGGACAAGAATTCGGAGTAGTATCGTGAATTCGTCATTAGTCAATAAAATTCTGGAATTGAAAAATAAACGGAATGCGGTCATTCTGGCTCACAACTACCAGATTTCCGAAATACAGGATATTGCCGATTTTGTTGGCGACTCGCTGGGCTTAAGTGTTCAGGCGGCAGGCACGCAGGCGGATGTCATTGTGTTTTGCGGTGTGTATTTCATGGCCGAGACCGCGGCGATTTTATCCCCGAATAAAACCGTACTCTTGCCTGATAAACACGCCGGTTGCCCGATGGCCGATATGATAACCGCAGAGCAGTTGGCTAAACTCAAAGACGAGCACCCGGACGCGATGGTGGTCTGTTACGTCAATTCCACCGCCGAAGTCAAGGCGCTGTGCGATTACTGCTGTACCAGTTCCAATGCGGTCAAGCTGGTCTCCAATCTGCCCGCCGACAGGGAGATTATCTTCGTCCCTGATCAGCACCTGGGGGCGTTTGTCCAGGAACGTTCCGGACGGAAAATGATTCTGTGGCCGGGCTTTTGCCCAACCCATATCCGGATGACCGCAGAGCAGGTCAACGATGCACGCAGTGCACATCCCGGCGCGGTTGTCCTTGCTCACCCCGAGTGCGGACCGGCAGTTCGTGCCGTCGCGGACCAGTTGCTCAGCACCAGCCAGATGATAGCGTATGCAGGAAAATCCCCGGCG
>DLFY01000259.1:20385-20600 GCA_002482415.1 Phycisphaerales bacterium UBA7708 | reverse complement strand
GTTTGATACCGGCAACGAGATAAAAGGATTGCCTAAAAAGGAGACGCAGCGATGACATATTGTTAATAAACGCGGTCCGAGTTCAACCTACCGGAGCACCCGGCGGTACGACAAAAAAATCAGGCAGGTCTGACCGGACACCCGGAAGATCCGAGCTATGCGAGCAATCGCAGAAAGGATCTTTATGGTTAAGGTTTATGCAGTATGGATTGTAT
>DLFY01000259.1:0-20375 GCA_002482415.1 Phycisphaerales bacterium UBA7708 | reverse complement strand
CGGGCGTTCCCGGAAAATGAACCGGCAGGTTCAATGGAAGAACGCATTGATGAGATAAAGAGTCTTGAAAAGCGGATTATTGAATTGGAACAGCAGCAAAAAATATTAGCCCGCAAGTGGGAAATTGAACAGCAGGCGGCGGCGGAAAAAGCCAGGGCGGCGCCGGTGGTGACTGCCAACAGCAAGGATGGTTTCTCGCTCAAGAGTGCCGATGGCGATTTCAGCCTGCGGTTTCGCGGCCTGATCCAGGCTGATACGCGTTCGGTCAGCGGATCTTCCGGTTCTCTGGCCGATGATACCTTTACACTTCGCCGGGTTCGTCCGATTTTTGAGGGGACATNNTTAAGATCGTTCCTGATTTTGGCGGCGGGTCGTCATCACTTCAGGATGCTTATCTTGATTTTAAGTTTTTGCCTGAATTTAAAGTCCGGGCCGGACGTTTCAAGTCTCCATTTGGGATTGAACGGCTTCAATCAAGCTCCGATACTTTATTTAATGAGCTGGGGCTGCCGTCCAACCTGACTCCCAACTATGATATTGGTGCAGCGATATTCGGTGACTTGTACGAGGGTAAATTGGGTTATACCGTGGGTGTGCTGAATGGTGCTGCGGATAATGCCAGTATCGATTCAGATATCGACAACAATAAAGAAGTCGCGGCCAGGCTGTTTGCCAATCCCTGGAAAGGCGAGGATTCAATCCTTGGCGGCCTGGGCGTTGGATTTGCGGCGACTTATGGCATCAAAGACGGGACATCCGGTTCGACGTATTTGCCGACTTATAAAACGATTGGGCAGGCGGACCTGTTTAAATATGCCTCGGGCGTTGTGTCGGATGGTACTCAGGAACGTTACTCGCCGCAGCTTTATTATAGTTATGGTTCTTTCGGTGTATTGGCCGAATATATCACCTCTTCCCGCAAAGTCAGCAAGGCCGCTGCATCCGAGAAGCTGACCAACAAAGGCTGGCAGGTTGCCGCCTCCTATGTGCTGACCGGCGAAGATGCGACCTATAAATCCGTGATTCCCAGAAAGCCTGTGAATTTTGCCGAGGGTTCGTATGGAGCGTGGGAAGTCGTTGCCCGGTTCGGCAGGCTTGACATTGACAACGACACCTTCCCGACCTATGCGAGTTCGACATCCTATCCGGAATCAGCAGCCAACATCGGGGCGGGATTGAACTGGTACTGGAATCGCAATGTGAAATGGGCTTTGGATTATGATCGGACATCCTTTGATAAGGGATCGACGAAGGGAGATCGCAAGGATGAGCATGCCGTGATCGGACGAGTTCAACTGACATTTTAATTAATTGGAACAATGAGGAATAAAATGATGACAATCAAAACATGGATTACACACGTGGTACTGGGCGTATTGGTGTTGGCAATTCCGGGCTATGCTAAAGACATCAAGCTGCTGAATGTGTCGTATGACCCGACGCGGGAATTGTATCAGGAGTTTAATAAAGCATTTGCCGCGTATTGGAAGGAAAAGACCGGCGATACCGTGGTGATAAACCAGTCGCATGGCGGCGCCGGCAAGCAGGCCCGTGCCGTCATTGACGGACTCGAAGCCGATGTGGTAACGCTGGCGCTGGCGTATGATATTGACGCCATTGCAGAAAAGGCCAAGCTGTTTCCCAAGACCTGGCAATCTCGGCTGCCGAATAACAGTTCGCCCTATACCTCGACGATTGTATTTCTGGTGCGAAAAGGCAATCCCAAACAGATCAAGGACTGGGACGACCTGATTAAGCCGGGCGTATGGATTATTACGCCCAATCCCAAGACCTCCGGCGGTGCCCGCTGGAATTATCTGGCGGCCTGGGCATTTGCACTGGAACAATATAAAATTCAGCATCCCGACCAGAAAGATGCGGAAAAATCCGGCGAGGCTGACGCCTATTCACGCGAATTTGTTGCTAAGATTTTCAAGAATGTCCCGGTGCTGGATTCCGGCGCCCGCGGTTCCACAACGACCTTTGTGCAGCGGGAAATCGGCGATGTCTTTCTGTCATGGGAAAACGAGGCATTTCTGGCAATCAAGGAATTCGGTGCCGATAAATTTGAGATTGTCATTCCGTCGCTGAGCATACTGGCAGAACCGCCGGTTACAGTTGTGGACAAGGTTGTGGATCGCCGCGGGACGCGCGAGGTGGCTCAGGCCTATTTGGAATTTCTCTATTCGGAAAAAGGTCAGGACATTGCCGCCAGGAATTTTTATCGTCCCCGGCTGGAATCGGTTGCCAAAAAGTATGCCGAGCAGTTTCCCAAAGTAAAAATGATTACCATCGATGCGGTCTTTGGCGGCTGGCAGAAGGCCCAGAAACGTCATTTTGATGATGGCGGAGTCTTCGACCAGATATATGGGATTAAATAACCAACTGATCAATCAAGGAGAGGCCGGCCGGCCGACCTGTACGATGAAAATACGGAATAAACCAACCAATATCCTTCCCGGCTTTGGGCTGACGCTCGGATTTTCGGCGTTCTATCTGTGCCTGATTGTCCTGATACCACTGTCGGCTCTATTTGTGTCTGCGTTACGTATGGATGCCAATGAGTTTTGGGAAACCATTACTTCACCGCGTGTGCTGGCGTCCTATCGGCTGACGTTTGGGGCATCATTTGCGGCTGCAATCATCAATGCTGTCTTTGGGCTGCTGGTGGCGTGGGTTCTGGTGCGGTACCGGTTTGCCGGCCGCAAGCTGATTGATGCGATGGTGGATTTGCCGTTTGCATTGCCGACGGCGGTGGCGGGGATTGCCCTGACGACCATTTATGCTCCCAATGGCTGGATGGGGCGTCTGCTGGCTCCGCTGGGAATCAAAGTGGCCTTTACGCCGCTGGGGATTATGATTGCGCTGACTTTTATTGGATTGCCGTTTGTCGTACGCACGGTGCAGCCGGTGCTGGAAGACCTTGGCACGGAAATCGAAGAGGCCGCGGCCAGTCTGGGTGCGACTCCCTTCCAGGCCTTTCGACGGGTGCTCTTTCCCGAATTGCTGCCGTCCCTGCTGACAGGGTTTGCCCTGGCATTCGCCCGGGCGCTGGGCGAATACGGCTCAGTCGTTTTTATCGCGGGCAATATGCCGATGAAAACAGAGATTACGCCGCTGCTGATTATTACCAAGCTGGAACAATATGATTACGCCGGGGCGACAGCGATTGCCGTAGTGATGCTGGTACTGTCATTTATTCTGCTGCTGACGATTAATCTGCTGCAGCGCTGGGCGCAAAGGAGCAGGCAATGTCAATAACTCACACTCAATCTGATTTGCGTCAGACCCATCCTGCATACAGGGGACGATGGACTCCGGTTATCCTGACAACAATCGCCATCCTGTTTCTTGGCGTGTTTTTGCTGCTGCCGCTGGCGGCGGTGTTCGTGGAGGCTTTTCGCAAGGGCATCGGAGTTTATTTGCAGTCATTCACCGACCCGGATGCACGTTCCGCGATGCGGCTGACGCTGCTGGTTACGCTGCTGGTTATCCCGTTAAATCTGGTGTTTGGCGTGGCGGCTTCCTGGGCGATTACCAAATTCGACTTCCCCGGCAAGGGGATATTTCTAACCCTGATTGATCTGCCGTTTGCGATTTCACCGGTCATTTCGGGTGTCATCTTTGTGATGCTGTTCGGACTTAATGGCTGGTTTGGCCCCTGGCTGATTGAACACAACATCAAGATTATCTTTGCCGTGCCGGGGATTGTCCTTGCGACCCTGTTTGTCACGTTTCCGTTTATTGCGCGGGAATTGATTCCGCTGATGCAGTCACAGGGCACTGAACAGGAACAAGCCGCGCTGGTCCTGGGCGCCAGCGGCTGGCAGATGTTCCGCAGGATAACCCTGCCCAATATCAAGTGGGGTCTGCTGTATGGCGTCATTCTCTGCAATGCCCGGGCCATCGGCGAATTCGGGGCAGTATCGGTGGTCTCCGGCCACATTCGCGGCCAAACCAACACGATCCCGCTGCATATTGAGATTCTTTATAACGAGTATAATTTTGTCGGCGCGTTTGCAATGGCTTCGCTGCTGACTCTGCTGGCGCTGGTCACGCTGGCGGCCAAGACCCTTGTGGAATGGAAGACCAGAAAAGATCAGGCCAAAGCTGTAATCGGAGGCATTCGATGAGTATTCAGATAACCAATATCAGTAAGACATTCGGTCCGTTTACCGCGTTGAAAAGCNNGACGATTCGTAACGGCGAGCTGGTGGCTCTGCTGGGGCCGTCCGGCTGTGGCAAGACAACCCTGCTGCGGATTATCGCCGGGCTGGAGCAGGCAGACCCCGGTAGCGGACCAGTCCTTTTTCATGACGATGATGTCAGCGCCCAGTCGGTCCGTCAGCGTCGCGTTGGTTTTGTCTTTCAGCATTATTCGCTGTTTCGGCACATGAACATCTTTGAAAATGTGGCATTCGGCCTGACGGTACGCCCCCGTAAATACCGCCCGAGCAAGGACGAAATCCGGGATCGCGTTCATGCACTGCTTAAACTCGTGCAGTTGGAACGCCATGCCGGGATGTATCCGCATCAGCTTTCCGGCGGNNGCCCGCATGCCGCGCGCCGAGATCGACAAGCGGATCGCCGAGGCGGCGCGCATGCTGGAGATCGAGCCCTTCCTCACGCGCAAGCCGAAACAGCTTTCCGGCGGTCAGCGGCAGCGAGTGGCGCTGGCCCGGTCGCTGGCGGTCGAGCCGAAAATCCTGCTGCTGGATGAACCGTTCGGGGCGCTGGATGCCAAGGTCCGCAAGGAATTGCGGCAATGGCTGCGGAAACTCCATGACGAGATGTCTATTACCAGTGTCTTTGTCACCCACGACCAGGAAGAAGCCCTCGAAGTGGCCGACCGGATTGCAGTACTCAATGCCGGGCGGATTGAACAGATTGGCGCCCCGGAGGAAGTCTATGATAATCCGGCCAATCCCTTTGTGTTTAACTTTCTGGGCAATGTCAATATCTTCCATTGCCGTGCGGGAGAAGGGCGTCATCAATTTGGCGGACATGAGGCCAAAGCATTTTCCAGCGCTGCCGCTTATGTCAGGCCACACGACATCGACATTACCCGAAATTCCGCCGCTGATGCGATTGCGGCCAGAGTAGTGCATATCGCGCCTGTGGGGCCGATTGCCCGCGTCCAGCTTGTCCGGCAGGATACGCAGGAGATTGTAGAAGCCGAGATTACCCGTCAGCATTATAACGAATTGATGCTGCACGCCGGCGAATCCGTCTTTATTCAATTAAAAAATGCCCGTTTTTTTGCGGACGATTACTCTATATAATACGTATAACTTCTGGTCGTATATAATTTCACGACAGGTTTAACCCTGAAAAGGAAAGGATTGGATTATGGCGGACATCTATGACAATATCATACAGGCAGTGGGCAGAACCCCGCTGGTAAAAGTCAATAAACTGATTCCCGGCGGCAGGGTGCTGGCTAAACTGGAAAGCCGCAATCCGCTGGCTTCCGTCAAGGATCGCATTGGTGCGGCGATGATTGAGGCGGGGGAGCGGGCCGGAAAAATTAATAATAAAACCGTGATTATTGAGCCGACCAGCGGCAATACCGGTATCGCCCTGGCTTTTGTCTGCGCGGTCAAGGGATATCGGCTTTTCCTGACGATGCCGGATTCGATGAGCATTGAGCGACGCAAGGTGCTCAAGGCGCTGGGTGCAGAATTGATCTTGACCCCGGCGGCCGGCGGGATGAAAGGGGCGGTCGCTGCCGCACTGGAAATTGCCTCTGCCGAAGCCAATTCCTTTGTGCCGCAGCAATTCGAGAATCCTGCCAATCCCGAGGCCCATCGACGCACGACCGCCGAGGAAATCTGGGCGGATACCCAGGGCAAAGTCGATATGGTTGTCTCCGGCGTCGGCACCGGCGGAACGATTACCGGGATCGCCGAGGTGATTAAATCACGCAATCCTGCATTCAAAGCGATTGCCGTCGAGCCAGCTCAGAGTCCAGTCCTGACCCAGACCCTGGCCGGACTGGAGGTTAAACCCGGCCCGCACAAGATACAGGGTATCGGCGCGGGATTTGTACCGAAGACCCTGAATCTCAAGATCGTCGATGAGGTGGTCACGGTGGATCAGGATGAGGCCATCGACTGGGCGCGGCGTGCGGCCAAACTCGAAGGGTTGTTCGTCGGCATCTCCTCCGGTGCGGCGCTGCGTGCGGCGGGTATCGTTGCTTCCCGACCGGAAAACAAAGACAAGACTATTGTAGTGATTATTCCCAGCTTCGGCGAGCGGTATCTGTCATCAGTCTTGTTTGCCGACATTGTTGCCTGATTTCGGGCGAAATAAAACCGTTTACGGAGAAACTATGAAATTTGCAACCAAAGCGATTCGGACCGGCCAGGAGCCGGACCCGACCACCGGGTCGGTCATCGTCCCGATTTATCAGAGTGCCAATTTTGTGTTTAAGGATGTCGGCAAGCCCAGCGCCTTTGAATATTCCCGCAGCGGCAATCCCACGCGGGCGGCGTATGAAAAATGCCTTGCGGCCCTGGAAGAAGGGCAGCATGGACTGGCGTTCAGCTCGGGGATGGCGGCGGTGGATGCAGCCATTTCGATTCTGCGGCCCGGGGACCATCTGGTCTCGTCGGAAAACATCTACGGCGGGACGTTTCGCCTGTTTGAAAATGTGGTCGTCCCGCGCGGTATCCGTGTTACGTATGTCGATGGCACCCGGCCTGAAGCGTTTGAGACGGCGATTGAAAAAAATACGAAGATGATATGGATCGAAACGCCCGCTAATCCGCTGCTGCAACTGGTGGATGTCCGGGCGGTGGTCGCCATTGCCCGCAGGCATCAGATTCTGGTGGCGGCGGATAATACCTTCTCGTCGCCGTATTTTCAGCGTCCGCTGACTCAGGGGGTGGATGTGGTGATTCACAGCACGACCAAATACATCAGCGGCCATTCGGATGTCATCGGCGGGGCGCTGGTGACAAAAGATCCGGCCCTTCATGCCAAATATGCCTTTTATCAGAATGCGGTGGGGGCCGTGCCGGGGGCCTTTGATTGCTGGCTGAGCCTGCGCGGCATCAAAACCCTTGCGGTGCGGATGCGAAAGCATGAAGAAAACGCCAACCAGATAGCCGGGTGGCTGGCCGGCCATCCCAAAGCTGCCGGCGTAATCTATCCGGGCCTGAAAAGTCATCCCCAGCACGCACTTGCCAAATCGCAGATGGAAGGTTTTGGCGCCATGATTACCTTCCAGTTGACCGGCGGCCTTAAGGCGGTGGAATCGTTTGTCAAGGGGCTTGAGGTCTTCCTGTTTGCCGAAAGTCTGGGCGGTGTGGAATCGCTGGTCTGCCATCCGTGGACGATGAGCCACGGCGTGATGAGCCCCGAGGAAAAGAAAAAAATCGGCATTACCGAAGGTACCATCCGCCTGTCCATTGGCATCGAAGATGTGGAGGATTTGATTGCCGACCTGGAGCGGGCGTTGAGCCGGGTGCATCCTTGTTAAGTATCAAGGTGTAATCCATTATTTTCTTCGCATAGCTTTCGTTTATTGGTAATACCTGCTGCTTTCCTGGCGTTTGATGCTCATTATAGGCATCTGTCACCGTTTTTTTAGTGTTTAGTTGTCGATTGGTTGTAATATGAAATTGGTAGAAGGCATGAGGGAGCGGCGTGGGCATGGGTCGCCCTGCTGTCTCTGTTTATTGCATGGAGAACGATGGGCAGTGTTTTTGAAATTGGAGTAAAGGAAAATTAACCGTATCGGCCCCGATAATCTCAAAGAATGAAAACAATAGAAGAAATAAAATATTATTTCAGGACAGCTTTGGCCAACGACTTGAAAAGTCTTGACAGGGAGCGGCGAAAGGTTATCCATCAGTCGGTATGGTTCGGGCTGGTGCTGTTGTTGGCTATTGGAATTATAGTTTTTATTCTTTTTATCTATTTAGACATGATTGCTGCCCCCCTGGTTATTTGCTTAGCTCTATTGGCTTATTGCTGGGCTCTGATTGTTGAACGGCTTGCCAAAAAGTATCATAAAGACTATCAGGATAACGTCTTGAAAAAGCTTGTTGAATTTGTTGACAAAGATTTATCTTATCATCCATCTGGAGGCATCCCCGAATATTTCTTCAAACAGAGCGTCCTATTTAGAAGAATACATAATCGATACGAAGGGAAAAATCTTGTTTGCGGAAAGATTGATGCATTGCCTATTACATCCTCCCATCTCCGGGCCAAAAGGAATAATGTTGAAGGATGGGGCATATCGATTTTTGTCGGGCTGATGTTCATTGTCGAATTCAATAAACCGGTGGCCGGCAAAACCGTCGTGATTCCAAAAATGGAAATTCAGGAAAGTTCCTTCCTGTCATTTCCTCTAAGAATGATGGAGAAATGGCATGACTGCGACCCGATTATAAAAACAGACCATTGCGAATTTGAAAAGCATTATGTGACACATGGGAATTCCGTGAAATCTACAAGAAGTTTATTGCGCCCGGAAGTATTGCAGGCCATTCTTGACTTCACAATAAAACAGCAAAGAAATCTATTTTTGTCATTCCTGGACTCTAAAATGTATGTAGCCATTTCAGATTCGGATCCCTTTTCAACTGGTTTATTTTCAAATCCTTTGGATTTTAAGCCGATTCAACGCTATTTTGAATATTTATCATTTTGCATCCGCCTGAATAATATCGTCCATTCGGATGTCTCCTCGAATATCCAGACTCACTGACCATAAAAAACAACAGGAACCGCGTGGGCCTGGCCCTCTTTGCCCGGTTGTCCTGCCTTGACGAGGGGAGCCATTTACGCAGGGTGGGCAGGCAGGAACGCTGACATGAGGACTTATTGACGAGCGGGTTTTTATTGTGTTCTGCTGCCGATTGGTTATAATCTGGAATCGGTAGAAGGTGTATGTTTGCTGAGGAACCGCGTGGGTATGACCCACCCGGCTAATGCCGTGGAGTCTGTTATGAAATCGATTTCAATTACGCTTATATGCTGCTGGCTTTGCTTTACGAATGGATGCAAAAATACCCGTTCCGATATAAGCTATAATCTGATTTACAATGATACCAATGACATTATGAATAATGAATGGAAATCGATTCTTATTCGTGGAGAAGATGCTGTCGGCCTGGTGGATAACTGGATTTTAAATCATAAATCGCTGCTGGAGAAGGGCAATTTCAAAGCAATACCGTACTGCTATTTATATGCTAAAGATAATGAAAAAACAGCAATTTACAATATCTGGGATAGAATACCGCTGCATGGCACAGCTAATGAGGCGTCCGTTTTGGAGTGGGGTGCAAATATTGACAGGGCCCGTATTGAGGAGTTGAAAGGCATATTTTTCGATAAAGGAGAAATCGGGTATTGGGATTCTTTCAAAGCGTATCAGGGGTATTTGGAACGAGGATTGTTAACCGTAACAAAAAGGGATGATGGAAAGTTAATTTACTGGTGGACAAGGCCTTTGCATCCGGAATTGCCCGAGAATGGCTGCGTGTTATATATAAAAAATGAGTCCGCAGCCAATCCATGGAAGCGATATGAGTTGAACTCATTTGCCGACTCAGAGGCCGTCAGAGGGTGGATCGATAAAAATAAAAAAGGCCTTGACTATCGTTCTGATGACCTGTCCATGATACCTGAAAAGATATTGTTTTATAAAAAGGACAACATCGTTTATGACTATGCCATCCTCGAATATGTTCCTGATGCTTCCGGTCCGTTAGCTGACAGGAAATACAAAGAGAATATTCCTGAATCCGAGATAAAGGCATTGGAGGCACTTTTCAAGGAGAATGGGATTTGTCGGGAAACAGATAAGGGCCCATATCCATAATGGATGATCATGAACAGGGAGTATTTTTATGGCAAGATATTTATTGATTGGTTTGGCTGCTTTGACGGCTGGGCTGTCTTCCTGCAATAAACATGATACCGGGAATTATACTTTTCATGATTTGGTTGCACATTGCGATACGATTATTATTGATATTGGTCAGGCAGCCAGTCATGGTGATCTCAAAAGATATTATGTGATCAAGGATGAAAAATTAGTCAGCTTTGCTCAGGTGGTGATGCAAACTTCGGTCTCGCATTCGGAAAGCGACACTAAATTATCACAAGCACAGGTTATGGGTGGCGATATCAGCATGTATCTTCTGAGTTCCGATGGGAAAACGCGCCTGCATATCCCTATTGTTAATCAGGACAACGAAGGAGAAGATAAAGATAATCGCAATCGAAGTCTTCTTGACGGTCAGACAGCGAATCATAGCAAATTTATTGAGTATGCTTTGGAAAATAGTCATGCAATCTCTCCTGAGGAGTTTGCCGGTATATCCGGGCTGGTTGACGAAAGCCTTGAAAACGATGTCAATATGCGATACTGGAGGAAATGAAAAATATTGGCAGGAACGGCGTGGGCATGGCCCACCCTGGTTGTCCCTATTCTGTGAGAATTGGGAAGAGAGTATAAAAGAAAGCAGGGGTGCTTTATGAAAGCATCTGAAAAAAGGCAGGCAGAGGTTCGGATCATCGAGATGGGACCGAATGACGCCGGAAAGGTGTCCTTGTGCGGGCATAAAGATCCGGGCAAGGCGTGTTATCAGATCAAGTTTGGGTGGATTAAAAAACGCATGGCCGAAGGATTGAAGGTCAAGCTGATTGACACGCCGGACGAGGGGACCGCAGGCTATATCGAGTATGTGCCCGGGGAACACGCCTGGCGGGCCGTGAATGCCGCGAAGTATATGTTCATTCACTGCATTTACATCCCGAAGATGTACAAGGGCAGAGGTTATGGCTCACGCCTTATTGAGGAGTGTATGAAAGATGCAAGGAAGGCAGATATGCAGGGTGTTGCAGTGGTCACCCGCGAGGGGACCTGGATGGCCGGCAAGGCATTGTTCCTCAAGAACGGCTTTGAGGAGGTCCATACGGCGCCTCCGGATTTTTCACTGCTGGTCAGGAAATTCAGGACATCCGCTCAGGCACCGAGCTTTAAGGGCCAGTGGGATAGGAAATGCAGGAAATTCGGCAGGGGCCTTACGATTATCACCTCCGGCCAATGCCCTCATAATTTTAAAATGGTTCACGACATTGCACAGATCACCAAAGACAGATACGGAATCGAAGCACGCATCGTCGAGTATCGAAGTTACAGGCAGGCCCAGAACGCGCCGTGGCCCTTTGCCGTTTCCGGCGTACTGTATAATGGCAAGCTGGTCGCCGACCATCCCATCAGCGGCAGGCGGTTTTTGAATATCATGGATAAAGAGGCAGGGATCACTGCCGGGACGGGACGCTGATTGGAAAGGGCCGGACAACGGTTGCAAGCGATGTCCGGCTTGCTTCTTCAGACGTCAAAGCATGCGGTATCCCGCGGCGGAGGGGCGGCTCGGTCCGGCCGCCTTTTCTCAACAGCTCCGGGTGTCTAATGATTCAGCAGATGCGTCAGGAACCTATTTGTCTTTTCGAAACGGATTAAGTGTATTCACAAAACTAAACGCATCCGAAAGTTTATACGGGGCCAGCTTGTCCTTGCTGACGTCACTGACCTCTTCGATGGAATAAAACGCTTTGGGATTATGCGTCTTGAGGATGGCCAGAACGTCTCCTACTGCGCGTCGCGGAACAATCGTAAAAATGATTTTCATCGGACCAAAAGCTCCCATTCCGTCAACGCACGTGATGCCGTATTTGCGTGCTTTAAGCGATTCGGTCAGGGCATCGGCATTCTCGTGGGTCAATATGCGCACCAGCATCACCCCCAGGGATAGTTTATCGATCAGCGTAATGCCCACAAAAACACCCGTCGAATAGCCTGCTGCATAAGCAATGTAACACATAGGGTTGGTCAGATTTTTCATAATCTGTCCGATGACGACCAGCCAGATGAGAACCTCCCAAAACCCCGCTGCTGCCGCCAGCTTTTTATAGCCTCGCGAGACAAAAAACGTGCGGCTGGTACCCAGGGTTACATCACAAACACGTGCCAGATAAATCATCAGGGGGAGAATGGCCCAGCCGAAAACTGCAGGATGCGTTTCGATCCAGTCGAACATAAAACCTCCATCATTAATTCAGTAATTTCTCTGCAAAAGGGTACGTTTATTTAACGGCATACAGGGTGCGGACTTTGGCCAGATAAATGCCTGCTTTGCCTTCGTGGGAGGAGTAGTAACTAATCCAGAGAACATCCTCCTGCTGGACGATGCCGGCATAACTGGTATCTCCGCCTGACGGCAGCTTGAGCATTTCTTTGCAGGTCCCCGCAGTCTCATCAATCCAGCACAGCGAGGTCCGGGGCCCGCCGTCATACAGCCGTACTGCGGCAAGGAGGCTGCCGTTGGAAAGCTGGATCAGCTCCGGCCCACCGATACGGACCCCCAGGTCCTGCCAGGTAAAGGTATCGTATGGGGGCACAGCACGGCCGAGCTGGGCTGTGCAACTGGTTTGGTCGCGGCGTAAAAGCGTGTAGCAGACATCGTCTTGCGTGAAAACCATTCCCTGCTCATTGGGGAATCCGGACTCTTCAAAATAACGCGGTCCCAGGGGCGCCCAGACTTTTCCGTCTTTGCTGTAGTAAAGTTGAATGCCTCCGGAGCGGCCTTTATCGGCTGAGTAACCGAAATTATAAGCAATTCCCTTATGCCAGGTCGTACGCCACATCCACTCGTCGAGGGTGCCGATGTCATAGGGCTTGCTCCAGGATGTTCCGTCCGGTGAAAAAAAGCTCAGCGATTGCTCCTTTCGGACGTCGGATTTCAGAAAAGCTACCGCCGTGGACAGCATTAATTCGCCGGCGGGGGTTATTGACAGCTTCGCATCACGCATGTCGGCCTCATCGTAACCGTCCAATACGGCCGGGTAATTTAACAGACCCGCGGATTCCCATGCGGCGCCGTCGCTGGAGCGGATAATGCGTATCGAGCCCCCGAGATGATGGTTTTTTCCTTCCCGAAACGCACAATACCACTGTTCTTTGAAGCGTATCAGGTCGGTAAAGGCATTGTGTGGGGCATGATCCCATATCTTCTGGACGGTCAGCAGCTCAAGCGAAAACGGCTGAACTGACCCGGACTTATCCCCAGTTTGAATTGGATTGCCCTCCTGTGCGGCTGCATAACCCAAAAAGGATGACATGAACAACAGGATATAGAAAATCACAGTCTGTTTCATAAACACCTCGTTTTCCTGAGTTTGTTGGGATTTTAAAGCACACGCAAAAAACACCTTATTTTCTTTTGAATCCCATCAATAATCATAGAGTCAATCAGAAAGGTCAAGGAATTTTTTGGCAGCCTGACACTCCTGCCGCGATGAAGGAAAAATTCAAGCAGGGTGGGCGATAGGCAGAAAGAAATGTTGGCAAGAGGTCTTGTTTTGGGGGCGGACTTATTTATTGTGTTCTTTTATCAAGCGCTTATAATGTGGTTTCGCAGGTGCTGCATGGCTGCCGATATTATTGGGGTAAAAGTATGGTCTTAAAAGCAAGAGCATCGATAATGGAAACCAAAGTGAATAAAATGTCGGCATTGGATATCATTCAGATAGCATTTATTTGTACTTTAGTTTTCTGCTGGTCCTCAGCCATGTTTTTTTGGTTATATGTCAGTATAGATGTTTATCCCTCATCATGGTTTTGGGGTCCGGCAGGGTTATTCATTATTTTCGGATTCGATACGGTTTGGTTTCTTGCAATAAAAAAGGTACTCAAAAAATATCTGTTCGCAAAAGTTATTATTATTTCTTTGGGACTTGGATCTTCGACGCCTTTTTTAATTCTGTGGATATCGGATAGGTTATTCGGGCATATATTTTAACGATAATTGGGATAGTTTTATGGAGCAAACGGTAAATCTGTGTCGATAATGACCTGATTATAGGGCTATGGCATGATTTATGTTCTCTTTGGGTGTTTTGGGGGTCGGTGAACTGATTTTTTATTAAAATTCATCCGATTTTAGCTTGATTTTCATATTTAATTTATGATATTATGGCCAGTCTGTTTAACTTTGGGGCGGGGCAATCGCTATCTAATTCACCCACTTTGACGTATTAAGGTGAAAGGTGTTAATTGATATGGCGGTTGATTTGTTAGTTTAAAACAGAATAAAGCAGAGTCAGAAACAGTTGTATAAATAAGATTGAGATGATGAGCAGTTAAGAACTATGGAAAAGATCAGTAAAATCAGAAACATTGGAATATCGGCGCACATTGATTCGGGAAAAACCACACTCAGTGAGCGTATCTTATATTATGCGGGTCGCATTCATCGCATCAACGAAGTCAAAGGCGATGGGGCCGGAGCCACGATGGACTTCATGGAACTGGAGCGTGAACGCGGCATCACCATTACTTCGGCGGCGACGCAGGTGATTTGGGATGACAAGGTCATCAACCTGATTGATACGCCCGGCCATGTGGATTTCACGGTGGAAGTGGAGCGTTCGCTGCGCGTGCTGGACGGGGCGATTATGGTGCTCTGTTCGGTGGGCGGGGTGCAGAGCCAGTCGTTTACCGTGGACCAGCAGATGAAGCGGTACCGTGTCCCGCGCATTGCATTTATCAACAAGATGGACCGTACCGGTGCCGACCCCGAACGCGTTCGCCGGGATATCCGTGAAAAACTGGGCCTCAATGCCGTGGCGATTCAGCTCAATATGGGCGAAGGCGATCAATTTGTCGGTTTAATCGACCTGATTGCCATGGAAGCGGTGACGTTTGAAGGGGATAACGGCGAAGATATCGTTCGCGGGCCGATTCCGGATGCCTATAAGGATTCCGCCGCGGTTGCCCGCCATGAGATGCTGGAAGCAATCAGCATGTTCAATGATGAGATGATGGAATTGCTTCTGGAAGAGAAGGATGTCAGTATTGATATGATTCGTCAGACCATCCGTGAGGCGACGATTAATCGGGATATCGTGCCGGTGATGATGGGGTCTGCGTTCAAGAATAAAGGCGTTCAGTTGCTGATGGATGCGGTCAGCTATTACCTGCCCAGCCCGCTGGACCGGTGCAGCTTTGCCCGCGACCATGATAATGACGGTACTGAAACCCCGCTTGCCAGCGATCCGGAAGCTCCGCTGGTGGCAATGATTTTCAAGATTACCGATGAAACGTACGGCCAGCTCAGCTATACCCGTGTGTACCAGGGGCGGATTCAGAAAGGACAGCATTATCGCAATGCCCGCACCAATAAGATGCAGCGTATCGGCCGCATTGTCAGAATGCATGCCAATCACCGTGATGATATTTCGGATGCCGGCCCGGGCGACATTATCGCTCTGCTGGGTCTGGATTGTGCCAGCGGTGATACCATTTGCGGCGAAGGCGTCAATTATTCGCTGGAAAGCATTTATGTGGCCGACCCGGTGATCAGCCTGTCGATTACCCCGGCCAGCAATGCCGACCAGGAACGGATGGCCAAGGCCCTGAACCGGTTTATGAAAGAAGACCCGACGTTCCGTGTTTCGACCGACCCGGAGACCGGCCAGACGATTATTGCCGGTATGGGCGAACTGCACCTGGATGTGTATTGCGAGCGGATGCGTCGTGAATATAAAGCCGATGTGGTAGTGGGTGCTCCCAACGTCAGCTATCGCGAGGCCCCGACGATTGAAGCAGCCTATGATTATAAGCATAAGAAGCAGACCGGCGGTTCGGGCCAGTTTGCCCACGTCGTTGGTCGGCTGATACCGCTGCCGTCCGATGCGGAAACGACCTACGAGTTCGAAGACAATATCGTCAGCGGGCGCGTTCCGGGTGAATACATTCCCGCGGTCAACAAGGGATTCCAGGCGGCGATGAAAAAAGGCCCGCTGGCAGGCTACGAGATTGTCGGCTGCAAGATGTGCCTGGATGATGGTTCCTATCATGCGGTGGACTCCAGCGAAATGGCGTTCCGCATTGCGGCCCGTGATGCCTTTATCGAGGCGTTCCGCAAGGCGCGCCCGTGCCTGCTGGAGCCGATTATGAAAGTTGAAGTGGAGACGCCCAGCGATTACCAGGGCTCGATTGTTGGCGATTTGAATGCCCGTCGCGGCATTATCATGGGTGCTGATAACCGCGGCAATGTGACGGTGATTACCGCCGAGGTGCCGCTGGCCAACATGTTCGGGTATGCCACGATTGTTCGCGGCATGAGCAAGGGGATGGCCACTTTCTCGATGGAGATGTGCCGATATGCTCCGGTTCCCAATAAGCTGGCCGAAGAAATCATTCTTCGCCGCCGCGAGAGCGAAAAACAGGCGGCTCAGAAGTAAACCTGACAGCTTTATTGTGAGGTATTTTCAAGCGGTTTCGCCCAGCGGCGGAACCGCTTTTTTGTTGCATTTGAATGCGGCCTGTCGGCAGGGACAGGTCTTTTTTTACGGGGTCAAAATTTAGCCCGGAATATCCCTGACTGGCGTTAAAAGGTTTTGACAAAAAGAGCTTTTGGCGGTACATTCAATGATTCTAAAACAGGGATAGAATCTGTTTTGGACTGTTCGACTATTGGATATATAAGCTATTTCACATAAGGGACTTATGGACGAGACAAATCAGGAACAGCAGGAGCCGCAGGCGGTAGAGCGGATCGAGCCGATTCAGATTGTGGACGAGATGAAAACCTCGTATCTGAATTATGCGATGAGTGTGCTGGTGGCGCGGGCGCTGCCGGATGTACGCGACGGCCTGAAACCCTCTCAGCGGCGCATTCTGGTGGCCATGAACGATTTGGGCCTGGGCCCTCGCAGCAAGCACAGAAAATGCGCCAAGATCGTCGGCGATACGAGCGGTAATTACCATCCCCACGGCGACCAGGCCACGTACGGCACGCTGGTTCGTCTGGGGCAGGACTGGAATATGCGGACGACGCTGGTGGACCCGCAGGGGAACTTCGGCAGCATCGATAATGACCCGCCGGCGGCGATGCGTTATACCGAAGCCCGCATGACGGCTGCGGCGGTGGACATGCTGGAGGATTTGAAGCAGGATACTGTCGATTTTGTCCCCAACTATGATGAAACTCGTACCGAGCCGACGGTTCTGCCGGCGAAATTTCCGAATCTGCTGGTCAATGGTGCCACGGGGATTGCCGTGGGCATGGCGACGAATATCGCCCCGCACAATGTGAGTGAAGTCTGCGAAGCACTATTGCTGATGATTGATGATCCCAACTGCGGATTCAAGGATATTCTTGAAAAACTGCCCGGGCCGGATTTCCCGACCGGCGGTATCATCTGCGGCCGCAAGGGAATCGTGGATGCGTATGTCAGCGGCAAGGGCCATCTGCGGGTGCGGTGCAAGGCTCATGTCGAAAGTCCCAAAAAGGGACGAGAAAATATCGTTATCACCGAAATTCCCTATATGACCGTCAAGTCGGCGATTGTATCCAAGATTGCCGATTGCGTGCACGAGGGACATATCGACGAAATCTCGGATGTGCGTGATGAATCCGACCGCCAGGGAATGCGGATTGTCGTGGAATTGAAGAAGGACATCGACAGCCAGGTCGTATTAAATAAACTGTACCGCTTTACGCCGCTGCAGTCCACGTTTGCGATTCAAAATGTCGCCCTGGTCAACAATCGCCCGGAAATGCTCAACATCAAACAGATGCTGCAGTATTACATTGACCATCGTCTCGTGGTCATCCAGCGGCGGACGCGGTTCCTGCTCAAAAAATACCGTCAGCGTGCCCACATTCTGGAAGGCCTGATTCTGGCGGTCAGCGATATTGACGAGATTATCAACCTGATCAAGTCTTCGCCGGATGCACCGACGGCCAAAGAACGGCTGATGAAAAAGCCGCTTCGGCTGGTTGAAAGCCAGACGCTGCGCAAGATTCTGCCGGAAGTGTTTGTTGAAGAAAAGAGCAAATCGGATCAGTTTTTGAGTTCCCAGCAGGCCGATGCGATTTTGACAATGCAATTGCAGCGGCTGACCGGGCTGGAAATTGAAAAGCTGGCCAAAGAATACACCGAGATATTCAAGCAGATTAACGAATGTGAAGAGCTGCTGGCCAGCCGCAAGCTGCAGTTGGATATCATCAAGGCGGACCTGGAAGAAATCAAGAAGAAATACGCGACTTCACGGCGGACGGAACTGGCCGGCGAAGAGGCCGAAGACATCAACATGGAAGACCTGATCGCCGACGAGGAGACGATTGTCACGATTTCTCACGCCGGGTATATCAAGCGGACGCCGATGGATACCTATAAGAAGCAGGGACGCGGCGGAAAAGGCGTAATCGGGTCTGATACCAAGGAAGGCGATTTCCTCGAACATCTGTTTGCGGCCTCGACACATGATTACCTGTTGTTCTTTACCAGCAAGGGCATCTGTCACTGGCTGAAAGTATATAACATTCCGGAATTGTCGCGGCAGAGCAAGGGACGCAATATCGTCAACCTGATTCAGATTGGCGCCGATGAAAAGATTACCTCCATCCTGGCGGTGCGGGAATTCGATGACAAGCGCCAGTTGATGATGGCCACAGCCAAAGGCAATGTCAAGAAAACCGTGCTGTCGGCCTACGGCAATCCCCGCAGCAGCGGCCTGATTGCGATTAAGCTGGAAGAAGGCGACAGCCTGATTGGTGCGGCCATCACCAGCGGACAGGATGAGGTGATTCTCGGAACTGCCGACGGCATGGCGATTCGATTCAACGAAGAGCAGGTTCGCTCTATGGGACGTGCCAGTATCGGCGTCGTCGGCATCAAGCTCCGCGAGGGCGATGAAGTCGTGTCGATGGTGATTGTCGAACAGGGTGCGTCACTGCTGACGGTCTGCGAAAAAGGCTACGGCAAACGCACCGACCTGGATGATTATCGTCCTCAGAATCGCGGCGGGCTGGGTCTGATCAACATCAAGACTACCGACCGCAACGGGCGCGTGGTGGCGATTAAAGCGGTACATGACAACGATGAGCTGATGCTGATTACCGCCAATGGCATGATTATCCGCACGGGGCTGGAACAGGTTCGAGAAATCGGACGCAATACCGCCGGCGTGCGAATGATTCGCATGGATGATGATGATAATCTGGTCGCGGCGGAACGATTGATCGTGGAAGACGACGGGTCCGACAAGACCGAAGCCTGATAACAGGTTTACGTAATATGGCAGCCAGGAAAACAGCACAACACACGGAAACACCCGCGCCGGCATTTAAGAGCCTGTATGTGATTGTGGGGCAGGATTCATACCTGATCGGACAGGACGTGGAGAAACTGCTTTCGCGGCTTCTGGAGCCGGACCAGCGGGAAATGGCGCTGTATCAGCCCGAGGCGGAGAAGGCTGATGGGGCGGAGGTGCTGGATGAATTGCGGACGCTGCCGTTTCTGGCGTCCCGGCGGGTGGTTTTGATTAAAGAGGCCGAGCCGTTTGTGACGACCTATGCCGAGCTGCTGGAAAAGTATCTGGACCATCCCAGTCCCACGGGAGTTTTGATCCTGACGGTCGGGACCTGGGACAGCCGCCGGAGATTGTCGAAAAAAGTAGCGGCGGACAATCGTGCAGAATTGATTGAAGTCGGCGAGATCAAGCCCTGGCACATGAGCGGATTTGCCTCAACCTGTGCCCAGGAGAAGGGCGTGCGGCTTGGACCCGGGGCGGCAGAGCTGATTGTGGAACTGATTGGCAATGAGCCGGGGCGCGTGGCTGCGGAAATCGATAAGCTGGTTATGTTCAAGCATCCTGCCAAAACCATTGTGGTGGACGATGTGGAGGACTTGATCGGCGCCAGCCGGATGTTCGATGCGTTTGAAGTGATTGAGAGCTTGTCCGGGCAGGATAAGGGAGTGGCGTTTGACCGGCTGCGGCGGATGTTTCAGGCCAGCCGGGATGCCGAATATACGGTGATTGGGGCGTTTGCTTTTCATTTCCGCCGGCTGTTTCGCTGCAAGGCCCTGATTGAAAAGGGCGAATCGGAACAGGCGGCCATGCTCAAGACCGGCGTGAAATTCCCGAAAATGCAGGAAAAATTCATCAAACAGATCCGCCGATTCAGCCTGCGCGATTTCGGGCAGTTTCTGGTGGAACTTGGGGGGATGGATTATCAGGCCAAGACCGGGCAGGGGGATATCCCGTCTAATATGGAGAAGTTTTTCCTGCGAATGATGAAGTCTTAGTAGGGTAAAAACTGCCCAGGACTGGATTTGAACCAGCACGAGGTGTAATCCCCATCAGGCCCTCAACCTGACGCGTCTGCCAATTCCGCCACCTGGGCTAAAAAGTTTCACATGCAAGCCGTTTCCGGCCGGCACTTTTCGACAGAACAACTATTATACTTGACCCCCTTGATTTGGCAAGCCTTTTTTGGGGGCTTTCCAGAGGTAATTTGTTATTTTCCTCGCTGGCCGGACCAGAGCATGACCTGGAG
>DLFY01000096.1:12790-29360 GCA_002482415.1 Phycisphaerales bacterium UBA7708 | reverse complement strand
TTGGGCAGGAACACCTGCTGGCGTTTTACTCCCAGCTTGATCCGCAGGAGCAGGACGCCCTGCTTGGGCAGATTGAAAAGCTGGATTTCAAACATATCCCCGAGTGGGTCGAGCAGTATGTGAAAAAAGACGGAACGATTGCGATTCCCACGGCATTTGAACCGGCTCCATCGTATCCAGCCCAGCCGAAGACTGCTGAACAGAAAGATAAATATGCAAAGGCATGTCAACTGGGAGAAACGCTCCTGCAGCAGGGCAAGGCGGCTGGATTTGTTGTTGCAGGCGGACAAGGGACTCGGCTGGGATTTGATGGTCCCAAAGGCAATTACCCTACCAGTCCGATTAAAAAGAAAACGCTGTTTACCATTTTTGCCGAGTCGATTCTGGCTGCTTCGAAGAAATATAACGTGGATATTCCGTGGTATGTGATGACCAGCCCGCTGAATTATCAGGCCACGGTAGAGAGCTTTGAGAAGGCCGGCTATTTTGGTTTGAAGAAATCCAATGTGGTGATTTTCATTCAGGGGACGATGCCGAATTTTGCGTTTGACGGCACGATCTTTCTGGCCGACAAGGGGACGCTGGCAACCAGCCCGGATGGGCATGGCGGCAGTCTTAAGGCGCTGGCCGACAGCGGGGCGCTGGCGGATATGAAAAAACGCGGGATTGAATACCTGTCGTACTGGCAGGTGGATAATCCGCTGGTGCATGTGCTGGATCCGCTGTTTATCGGGCTGCACGCGATGGATGGAGCGGAGATGTCATCCAAGGCGCTGCTGAAGGCCGGGCCGCTGGAAAAGGTGGGGAATTTCTGCCTGGTCGATGGCAAGGTAACGGTGATTGAATATAGTGACCTGCCGGATGAGCAGGCACATCGCAAAAATGCGGATGGTTCGCTGGTCTTTGAATTGGGGTCTATCGGGATACACATGATCAGCGTCAGCTTTATTGAGAAACTCAACGCCGGCGGCGGGTTTGCACTGCCGTTCCATAAGGCGATCAAGAAAATTCCGCATATTGATGCCAAGGGCAATCCTGTCAATCCGGGCAAGCCCAATGGGGTCAAGCTGGAGACGTTTGTGTTTGATGCGCTGCCGATGGCGAAAAAGTCCATCATCCTGGAAACGCTGCGGAGTGAGGAATTTGCTCCTGTCAAGAATGCGACCGGGGTGGACAGTGCCGAGGTGACTTACCAGATGATGATTGACCGGGCGGCAGGCTGGCTGGAAGCGGCGGGGGGAAAGGTGCCGCGTAAAGCGGATGGTCGGCCGGACTGTGTTCTGGAAATGGCGCCGAGTTTTGCCCTGTTTAAAGCCGATGTTCAGGCGAAAGCGTCCTCTGTACCGCCGATCCGCAAAGGCGATTCTGTGTATCTGGGATGATTCCGGAAAAGCAGGCTATTATCGGACGATGTGATAAGAAATTGCTAATCTCTCAAAGCGTTTCTTAAGAACCAGCGGGAAAAGGCCGAATTATTGTGAGAAATGGTATTTTTTAAGGATTCGGCCTTGAACCTCAAACGAAATGAACGTGCCTTACGGGTCATCCGCATGCTGCGGGGGCGAGAACAACGACAGCACAAGAAAATAGATATCTTGTGTCGTGATATTGTTGGGGCACATGGGGAATTCATTCAGAAAATTGCCACGCTTTCGTTTGTTTTACGGTTTCAGGAGTCCCTGCTGGGTATTTCCGAGCTGACGTCCATTCTGGATACAGCGGCCGGTTTTATTCGTGAGAATCTGGATGCGGCCGGGGTGGCGATTTTCCTGGTTGAGCCGAAGGGGTTTGATATTCATTTTTCCAACTCGACATCGGAGTTTGCTGTCGAAAAAGGGCACTTTGATACCTGGTTTACGTCGCAGGTGGTGCAGGAAATCAGCCGGAGCAGCCGGATTTGTACGCTGGAGCAGATGCTGCAGATGGGACTTCAGGCGAATCCTGCGATGCTTAAGCATATTACTGTCGCAGCGGTTCCGCTCGGTAAAATGGGTAAAGGTGTTGGCTTTATTTTGTTATATCGGCAGGCCGAGAAGCCGTTTACCGGTGAGGAATTCGGCAATATTTCCGCGGCAGCGCCTGGGTTGCGTATTGCGATTCAAAAACACCATGCCATTGCTGAGAATTCGGTTCAGTCCTGAGATAGCAGCTTAATATACCGGATACTGCACTCCAATACTCTGTAATTGACAGCCATTTGTCACTTTATCTATCATTTGTGTCAATTTTTTCACGTCATGAAAAATTTTGAAACAATTCTCTACCCTTGTCCGTCTAAACTTACATGTTGCATCTGGATTTGAAAATATTTACATAAGTTGTTTAAATTAAAGAAATTGAGAAAATGTTAAAATGGCGAAATAAGCAATGGAAACATGCTTAGACACTCAGGGTAAAAGGGAAATTTCTATAATGCGTCCAAAACTTGGAGAATTGCTTTGCAGTAAGGGCCTTATCAATTCCAAACAGTTGGCTGAGGCGCTTGAGATGCAAAAAGACGACCCCCGCAAACTGGGGCAAATCCTGCTGGATATCACAGGATTAAACGCTCGTTTTTTGAACGAGATTCTCTGTGAACAGGCGGGGATTGAAAAGCTGGAGCTTGAGGGGCTGACGGTTCCGCCGGATATTTTGTCGCTGGTGCCTGCGGAGGCGGCCAGTCAGTACAATGTTTTGCCGGTTGGGCGTGAGAACGGGCGACTGACGCTTGCGATGTCGGATCCGTTTGACCATGTTGCGCTGAGCAATTTGCGGATGATTACGGGGCTGTCGATTCGCCGGTGCTACAGCCGGCCGTCGGAACTGGAAAAAGTCATTCAGCATTATTACGGCAGCAATGTCGCCCGGATGGTCCGCAATCTTTCCACTTCGGAAGAGAACGAAGAGCAGGATGCCAATGGTCAGTTAACGGCATCGCGGCTGCATGAGCTGGCGCGCGAACCATCCTTAGTCAACTTAGTCAACCTGATTTTACTGGAGGCGATTGAATCCCGCGCCAGTGACGTTCATATTGAGCCGTTTGAAAATCAGGTCAAGATCAAATACCGCATCGATGGTATGCTGCTTGAAAAGTCGACGTCGCCCAAGCGTTTGCAGGCGGCGATTATTTCGCGTATCAAGATTATGGCCGGAATGAACATTGCGGAGCGCTATATTCCGCAGGATGGACATATTGAGTTCAGTGCGGGTCGCGGCAAAGTGGATTTGCGTGTTTCGACGGTTCCTTCGGTGTGGGGGGAGGCGGTCGTGATGCGTATTCTGGACCGCAGCAACGCCCTGATTGCTCTGAATGATCTGGGCATGAGTCCGGAGATGCTGGACGGATTCGACCAGGCGCTTAGCAAGGCGCACGGTATTATTCTGGTGACCGGGCCGACGGGCAGCGGTAAAACAACAACACTCTATGCGGCCCTGAATCATATTTACAGCCCGTCACTTAAGATTATCACGGTTGAAGACCCCGTCGAATACCAGTTGGAAGGCGTGGTTCAGATGCCGATTAATCCGCGGCGAGGGCTGACCTTTGGCCGGGGGTTGCGTCATATTCTGCGTCAGGATCCCAACATCATCATGGTCGGCGAAATCCGCGACAAGGAAACGGCGGAGATTGCGATTCGTGCGGCGCTGACGGGGCACCTTGTGTTATCCACCCTGCACACCAATAATGCGGCGGGTGCGATTACGCGTCTGATTGATATGGGGGTGGAGCCGTTTTTGCTGGCCAGTTCTCTGGAAGGCGTTCTGGCCCAGCGGCTGGTTCGCAAGATTTGTCCGTCCTGCCGCAAGCCGTATAAGCCGGATGAGTCCCTGCTGGTCAACCTGAATAATTCCATCACCATTCCCCCGGATGCTCCGTTGTATCACGGAACCGGCTGCGATGACTGCAACCAGACGGGCATGCGGGGACGAAATGGGATATTTGAATTTCTGCGGATTACCGAGACCCTTCGCAAGCTGATTGCCGAGCGGCCGACTACCGAACAGCTTCTGGCTGCGGCGCCATCCGATTATCACCACATGCGTCATGACGGGATTGAGAAGATTCTGGCGGGGATGACCACGCCGGAAGAAGTGCTCCGTGTGACGCAGGGTGTCGAAGAAGATTAGTCGTATTCAGAATCATCAAGACAGGAGACAAGGGAATTGTCGTTATTTGAATACAAGGCAGTCGATACAGCGGGCAAATCGCTGAAAGGGGTTATCGAGGCATCTGACCGAAAGGCGGCAATCGGGCTTCTGGCGCAGAAGGGCCATTTTGCCATGGAGCTGATAGAAACCCAGCGTCAGGCGCAGCGGACCGCAGTTGTGTCCTCGGCTGACGGCGATGTTCGCGTTCGCGTAGGCAGCAAGGATGTACTGGCGGTTTCGGTGCAGCTTTCGACGGCGCTGAAGGCGGGATTGCCTGTCCTGGAGGCGCTGCAAATCATACGTGACCAGCAGAGCAAGCCTGCGATTATTGCTCTTCTGGAAAACCTGTCCAGGCAGGTCAGTGCGGGCAAATCCCTGTCGGAGGCCATGGAGCAATATCCGCGTGTTTACAGTCCTCTGTATATCTCCATGGTGCGGGTGGGCGAAACCGGCGGCATTCTTGACCAGACCTTCGACCAGCTTGTACGGCTTCTGACCCGTGAAGAGAAAATCAAATCCAATATCAAAAATGCAGCGGCGTATCCGATTATGGTGCTGGCGGTCGGGATGATTTCCGTGGTGGTGATGCTGGTCTGGGTACTGCCCAAGATTATCGCCACCATCGGAGCCGATAAGGCATCGCTGCCGGGTCCGACCAAGGCCCTGCTGGGCGTCAGTGATTTTCTGGCGGTTTATGGGTGGCTGCTGGCAATTGCAATAATCGGGGGAATTTATGCTTTCAATCGCTGGAAAGAAACGCCGCAGGGACGAGTCGCCTGGGATGGATTTAAACTGAAAATCCCGATGGTCGGCAAAGTCCTGCGCACTCTGGCGGTGGGACGTTTTGCCCGGACGCTCGGTTCGCTGTGCAAGTGCGGGATTACGATTCTGGAAGGGCTGTCGGTGGTCCGGGATACGCTGGGCAACGAGGTGCTGGGCCAGNNCAGCAGATTGACAAGGTGGCTGCGGAAGTCAAGGGCGGTCGTTCGGTGGCTGAGCCGCTGGGACAGTCGGGGATGTTTGACAAGCTGCTGGTTCAGATTGTCGCCCTCGGGGAACAGACCGGCCGGCTGGATGAACTGCTGCTTCAGGCGGCGGATACCTTTGATGACCAGGCGGATTCGGCGCTGGTGCGATTTGTATCGCTGCTGCCGACGATATTGATTCTGCTTCTGGCGACGGTTATCGGCTTTATTATTGCAGCGACACTGCTGCCGATTCTGGCGATGGATTTGACTTCAGCATTATAGATTATGAGGAATATGGTATTTGAGTTGAACAGGGAAACGAAAGGCAAACCAATGAGAAAAAGCAGAAAAGGGTTTACAATTATTGAATTGCTTGCGGTGGCCACCATTATTGCATTGCTGGCGGTTTTTGTGGTGCCGCGTGCCTTCAAGGGGCTGGGCAAGGCCAAGCGTGATATTGCCAAGGGCAAAATTGCGATTGTTGAAGGGGCATTGGCCCGCTTTGAGTATTCCTGCGGCCGGCTGCCGGCGGATGCGGAAGGTCTTGAGGCGCTCTTGATTCCTCCTTCGGATGTTCAGGACCGCTGGGATGGGCCGTATCTGAAAAAGAGCGATCTGCTCGATCCGTGGGATCGCCCCTATTTTTATCTGCAGCAGGGTACGGTGAATATGAACAGCTATGATATTTTCAGCTATGGCGCCGACGGCCAGCCGGGAGGTGAAGGTGATAATGCGGATATTTATAATGATTAACGGCCTCTGAGGCGATGGATTGATACACGAGGGAAAGTGTGTTGGCAAGGAATCGAAACAAACCGGCTTTTACCATGATCGAGCTGCTGGCGGTAGCGGCACTGGTGGGTATCCTTGCCTCCATTTCCGTGCTGCGTTATTCGAAGATGGGTTCGCAGACGGTTCTGACCAATCAGACCCGGCAGCTTTACCTGATTGCCAAGTATGCCCGAATTGCGGCGATTGAAAAACAGACGGTCGTTGCTTTGAAGCTGGATGAGGCGCAGCAACTGCTTTACCTGGAAGCTGCGATGCAGACACAGCCGCCTGAAACCTCGATGACGGCAATGCCGCAGATTGGGACTCTGCCCGGACAGATGGAAATCCCGATACTGAAAAATGCCTATACCCGTCCGCTTGCTTTGGATAAGAAACTGCTGGTGGAGCAGTTTCTTGTGGACGGGATGGATGGGCGGCAGGCACAGAGCCTGTTTTATCCGGACGGCAAGGCACAGGCCTGTCTGATTCAACTGGGTGACGGGCTGCATCATGCCCATGTGATGGTCAGTCAGACCGGGCGGGTTACGATGCAGAACGGGATAGCAGAACAACTGCTGACCGGGCGTGTGGATTTGGATTCACAAGAATGATGACTTACAGACGAAACAAGGGATTCAGTTTGGTCGAGGTGCTGGTCGCGGCGGGACTGCTGGCGACGGCTACCGTGACTATCTGCGCCCTGGGTGCCAAGAGTCTTTCGGCGCTGCGGATTCATCAGGAATATGAAAAAGCGTGGGACATGCTGGATCGCCAGATGGTTTTACTGGACCAGATCGGCATTCAGGCGCTGATCAGCAATCCGAATTTGTCCGGTGTCATTAATGACCAGCACAGTGCAATGCAATGGCGCTGGCAGGCCGTGCTGGAACCCCTGGAAATTGAACAGTTGTACAGTCTGACGATGACGCTGGAATGGGTTTCGGAAAATCGTGTGCGACGGATCCAGTGCGACACCCGGCTCCGTGCGGTAACGGAGACGACCAGCACCACAACCTCCACGACGACCGGGGCCGGGACAGGGACTTCCACCGGAACCGGCACAACCGGTTCGACGGGCACAACAGGCAGCACGGGAACTTCCACCGGCGGAACAAGGACGACACGATGAAGATGACAGGCCATCCCAGAAAAGCGTTTACGCTGCTGGAAATGCTGATTTCCGCAACGCTGGGGGCCTTTATTGCCCTGGTGGCCTTGTCGGGGCTTCGCAGTGTCACCGCGGCGCGCAGTGCGATTGATAAACACAGTGAGACGGTGGATGAACTTCGCATCGCCGCTGAGCAGCTTCGCACGGATTTGAGCAATATACGGCCTTTCGGCAATGCGATTCGTTTTGAGGGGCTGATTGATCAGACCGGCTCGACGGCAACGCCCCGCATGATTTTCCGAACATTCAGCCGTTCCAAGGCCCGACTGGATCAGCCGGAATCGGAATTGTATGAAGTGGAATATTTTATCACGGAAGATCAGCAGGCACGAACCCTGATGCGGCGTGTCTGCCCGATCGTCGGGCTTGATTCGCAGACGGCGACGGAAAACACCGACGGCGGTATTCTGGAAGTGGTTGCCGGTTCGATTGTGGCATTTGATGTCCGGTATTTTGACAGCGGCAACTGGACCGACCAGTGGTCGTCGGAAAATATGCGTCCGCCGCAGCTTGTTCTGGTCAACCTGGCGGTTGGTCAGGCCGGAACCCTCAAACAGAAAATATACTCCCGGCAGGTTGCGGTGGGTTTCAAGCAGGGACAGTTTACCGACGAAGTGGATGCCGCGAATTTTGAATGGGACCAGGCCGAAAGCGGAAGCCTGGACACCGGCACGACGGATACCGGGAGCACAGGATTATAAAACGGATTATGGCAGCTAAACGCGACAAACAAGCCGGCACCGTACTGGCCGGGGTGATGTGGATGCTGGTGGTGATGATGGCGATTCTGGCCGTCGGCGCCCAGAACAGCCGTCTGGACAGCCGCATCAGTTTGTCCTCGGTGGAGAAAATCCGCTGTCGATGGATGGCGCGTGCCGGGGCGGAAACAGCCCTGGCGTACCTCAAAGACGACTTAAAAGAGACCGACAGTCTTCTGGACGACTGGGCTATCAATATTACTGAACTGGAAAATGTAATGTTGTCCGGCGGGGCGTTTACGGTGACGATTACCGATGAATGTTCCAGGCTGAATATCAACACGGCCTCGGCGGTACAGCTTCTGGCGCTGGACACCGAGAATATGAATGAGACGATTACCGACAGCATTATTGACTGGCGGGATCGGAATGAAGAAGCGGGGACCAATGGCGCTGAAAGCGGCTATTATTTAAATCTGCCAGTCGGGTATCAATGCCGGAATGCCAATTTCAGAACTCCGCGTGAACTGCTTCGCGTGCGCGGCGTTACCGAAGATTTATTTTACGGTGAGAATAACCGCACCCTCGGCAAAGGCGGATGGAGCCGGTATTTGACCTGCTTTTCGGCCACCAATAACGTGGACGCCAGCGGCAATCAGCGGATTAACGTCAACTCCGCCAGCGAAAGCGACATGGTCAGCCAGTTGTCGATTACACAGGCACAGGCCCGCTGGATTACCCAAAACCGGCGATTCCGTTCGCTTGCCGATCTGATGGGTACCTCCAGCGGAACTGGCACCACCGGCGGTACCGGAACGACCGGCGGCGGCCAAAGAAATTCTTCGGGCACGCAGACACCCGGTCGCACCAGCGGTCTGATACATCCGCTTATGCCTCTGGCGGGGACATATTCCGAGCATGAGCAGCAGATGATTCAGTATTCTATGATGAATGTCTCGCCGGCGCTGCTTGCTGCGGATGCCGGCTCCGGCGGATCATCAGGCAGCGGGCAGGCTCCTGCTCAGGGTGGAGGCAGGCAGGGTGGCGGACGCGGCGGACGCGGTGGAGAAGGCGGCGGTCGTGGTGGACGCGGCGGAGAAGGCGGAGGGCAGGGTGGCGGCATGGGCGGTGGTCGCCCCGGCGGCGGACAAGGCGGCCAGGATGGCGGCATGGGCCGTCCGGGTCAGGGTGGAGGAATGCAGGGTGGTGGTCGCGGCGGCGTGACTTCGCCGGCGGGCGGACAAACCGATGTTCAGGCACAGGCGCTGGACTGGGCGACATTCAGCCGGATTCTGGACCAGGTTACGATATCGAGCAATACAACGATTAACGGGCAGATTAATGTCAACACGGTCAGCCTTGAAGTCCTGCGAGCTTTTCTGGGCGGCAATGATGACCTGGCGGGAAAGATTATCAATTACCGCGACAGCATGGGCGGTCAGGTAACCAGTGTGGGGGACTTAATTAATGTGGATGGAATGACACAGGATATTTTACGACAATATATCGATCTGTTTTGTGTGCGATCCAGTGTTTATATGATTCGCGCGACATCGACCTCGTCGGTCAGCGGAGTCAGTTATACGATAGAAATGGTTGTTAACCGAGACCGGGAAGGCCGGGAAATCCTTTATCAAGTCGAGGGAGTAGGCATTTGAATAACGAGACAAAACAATATTCCAAAGCAATTGGCATCCTGAAGGCCGCGGATCATACGGGATGGATACTGACCCTGGTTGAAAAAGCGGCGACAGGTTTCCGGATGGGCGGATATGTTACGGTATCGGATGCGGCGAAGCTGGCGTCCGAGATTGACAAACTATCCGGCGGCAAATCCAATCCGGATGAGGATACAACGCTTGTCTGTGTCGGCGCCGATACGACGCAGACGGTCTTTTTTGCGTTCAAGACACCCCAGGTGGAGGGGGCCAGGCTGACGGCGATTATTCATGCCCAGGCGGAGACCCTGCTGCCGATGCCGCTTTCCCAGGCGGCCTTTACCTGGCGGATGGTCAGACAGGATGGCGCCACACAGGACGGGTGCGTGGCTGTGGTGCGGAAGAATTATTATCAGGAACTGTGCAACGTGGTTCCGGGGCGGGTGGAATCGATTCTGCCGGATGCCGCCGGTCTGGTCAAGGGATGGGCGGGTGTGTTTGAGAGCACAACGGAAAAGTGTGCCCTGATTCAGATTCGCAGACATAGCTGCATCCTGGCGGTTTCCGAGGGGGAAAAGCTGGTGCGTGCGGCGGCGGTGGATGTGGAAGACCTGTCTTTGACGACAGTGGTCGCTCATGATTTGACTGCGGTGCTGGATACGATGGAGCTGCCCAAAAGCACTCCGGTTTATATCACCGGCGAAGAAGACATCGCTGCGGCGTTATGCCGGGAGCTGGCCCAGGGCGGTCGGCCGGTACAGCGATGGCGCCTGTCGGACAATAAAATCTCGACGCTGGGGATTCGGGATAAGCTGACGGAAATCCGCAATCGTCCGGAAACGATTGGTCTTGCCATAGCGGCTCTGGATGAGCAGGGGCCGGCGTATGATTTTATCCGCCTGCCGAAGACCGAAGCGATGGATGATGCCGTGGTGGATAAAAAAGGGCTGGTTCGAGGTCTTGCCGCGGCGGCGATATTTGTGATTTTGCTGCTGGGCGGGATTTACTGGACATCGGCCAGGCAACTGGAGTCGATCGAGCAGGCCCTGTCTGCGGACTATCATGGTACCACCGGGCAGGCTATTCTGGCACGTCAGCAGATGCGGGATCGAATCTCCAAGGCCCGTCCGGATATGCTGGAAATGCTGTCGGCGATTGGAAGCTGTATGGACAGGGATATGCTGCTGGACAGCATCAGCTTCAAGAAAGGCCAGCCGGTTCGGATTGCCGCCAAGGCCCGTTCGTTTGAACAGGTCAATGCGTTTCACAAGAAACTGCAGGAGCAGGCCTGTTTCAAAGATGTCAAGCTGATTTCTCCGACGCTGGATGAACGGCGAAGTCAGGTGCAGTTTACGATAACCTTAGCTTACAGGAATTTTACGCGATCATGATGAAATATCTTGACAAACTCAATCCGCGGGAAAGGAAGATAGCCATTTTTTGTGCCGTGACAGGCGGGCTGATGGTGGTTTACTTTGTGATCGCTGAGCCGATATTGCTGAAAGCCGGGCAGGTTCGAAGCCGTCTTCATCAGCAGCGTCAGAATCTGTCGATGCTGCTGGCCGAAGAAGGCAGCGTGGAAGCCATGAAATTGAAAAGCCTGACCGCGGCGGTCCCGGTGCTGGAGATGCCGGTGGAACCCGACAAGCAGGTTCAGCTTCTGCGGGACCAGTTGACCAAACAGATTCAGCAGGCGGGCATTCAGGTCAAGAATTTTCAGTTTCAGACCGGCTCTGCGACGGGTCCCAATGCCTCAAGCGTTATCATGCTGCAATGCCGCGGCCGGTGTCAGTTTCCGGCGATGGTCAAGCTGCTGGAGGAATTGAAAAAGAATCCTTATTATGTCGGCGTTGAAGAACTGACACTTCGCGTGGACGAGAGAAATCGGCAGGAACTGGATTTTACGTTTACGGTATCCACCTTCCGAGGGAGTGCAAAAGTTTTATGACAAGAACTATGCATAAAATCAAACACTGGGCAGCCGGCAGTGTCGGACAAACGATTATCCGATATCTGTGGCTGTGCCCGGCCATCGGGCTGGTCTGGGTGGTCGCTTCATACGGGATTACCATCTCAGGTCTGTCCGACCGTGTGGACAAAGCCATTGAACGCTACCTGGCCATGGAAAAGCAGTTTGCTGAAGCGTCGCCGCCGAAAAATGAGTCCCTGGATGCGATGCGAACTCGGAGTCTGTTTGCCGGACCCGCGGCAACGCCGCCCCTTCCGCAATGCCTGGCGATTCTCGGAGAATACGCCTTATTCGGTGAAGAGTGGAAAAGAACCGGAGATGAATTCAACGGAGCCAAAATTCTGGAAATAACCCCTACGGAAGTCCGGATATCGTGGCAGAATCAGGAACAGGTCTTGCGTCCGTTTGATGTGGCGGTTGAATATGGCGGCCGCGGTCAGGGACAGGGCTTTGGCCGTCGCGGGGAAACCGCACGGGCTGAACCGTCTGCCGGGACGCGTCCCGGAGAAGCCCCTGCCGTACCGGAAGCACCCCGCATGGGGCCTCCCGGGATGATGATGGGCGGCGGGCCGGGCGGCTTTGATTTCCGGAGAATGTCCAATGAGGAACTGGGCCAGATGCGGGATCGCATAATGAATATGTCGCCGGAAGAGCGTCGGGCGGCATTTGAAGAATTTCGAAGAAATCGTACACAACCCATGCAATAAGGAGATAAGCCTTGAAACTGAAGAATGTATGTATTGGAATTGCCGCGGGTATTACAGCCCTGATCTGCATCACTATCGCAGAAACACAGACCGAAGTGAACGATGTCAATACGCCTGCTGTTCCGACGGCTGTTGAACGCCCCCAGGATACCAACCTGCCGAGTCCCGTGGATCCGAACCAGCGACCCATGGAAGAAGGGCGTTTCGGACGCGGAAGTCGGCGAGGCGGAGGGATGGGCGGCGGTCAAGGGGGCGGATTTTCGTTCGATTTTTCAACGATGACGCCGGAAGAGCGGCAGCGCATGATGGAGCGGGGACAGCAGTTTGCCCGCGGTATGGGTTTTGATATTCGACCCATGGGAGCACCGGGCGATCCCAATGAACCGATGGAATCGCTGAATCTCAATAACGTAGAGATGCGAAACATTATTAAAATGCTGGGTGACTGGACCGGCAAGGCGATTATTCCGTCTTCCGATGAGATTATGCAGACTCGGATTACGGTGTATTCGCCGCAGCGTGTGACCCGCGCCCAGGCACTGGGATTGATATTTATGGCATTGCAGTCGCGCGGGGTGATTGCCGACCAGGGGGAACAGCGGATTATCCTGCGTCCCATTCTGACGGCCAAGCTCGGTGCGATACCGACCCTGGGGGTGGATGAGCCGCTGGCCCGGGTTCAGGACAAGACCAGCATGGTTGAAAAGTGGTTCCAGATGTATAACTACCGGCCCAGCAACCTGGTGGAAATGATTAAACCTCTGGTTGGCGAACACGGGTACGCGATGGCTGATGAGAATACCGGCCGGGTTGCGGTGATTGATACCGTCGATAATCTGCTGCGTATTGAAAAGATTATCAAGGAACTGGATATTCCCGAATCCGATCAGATGGTGGAGCAGGTTTTTGAAGTGGAGTACGGCAATCCGGAAGAGATTGTTTCCGTGATGGAACTGATACTCAGCGATCAGGCCCAGCGACAGGCAACGCGTACTACGGGAAGCGGGACTTCCCAACCGCAGTCGCAGCAGGGGCAGTCCGGGCGATCCGGCGGCGGTTCTTCGCGATCTCAGACGCAAACCTTAACTTCTGTTGTCATTCAGGGCACGACAACGCCTATTCGTTTGATCCCTGTAACCAAGCAGCGATGGATTATCGCCCGGGCCAACCGCGAGGATATGAAGCGCATTGCCGAATGGGTTCAGAAGCTGGACCTGGCCGAGATTGCATCTCCCCAGCAGACGGTGGTTCCGGTGATTTATGCCAGTGTGGGTGAAGTGGTTACGATGATCAACAGAACCCTGCGTGACATGCCGTCGGTCAAAGGCAAGGCGCCGGTTGTGGTCGAGGGGCTTGAGGCGTCCAAGCAGATCGTGATCTTCGGCGATGAAGAGGGACGCACCATGGTCGAGAAAATGATTGCCCAGATCGATCTGCCCAGCGGGGATTATTTTGTCGAGCGAACCTTCAAGCTCAAACACGCCGATCCGGATCAGATTAAACAGAACATTGAAGGTTTATACAGCCAGACAGCCACAACAGGCCGTTCTTATAACTATTATGACTACAACCGGACTCGTACCGATCCGAAGAATGAAGTCAAGGTGATATCCTATCCCACGCAAAAGCAGGTGACCGTGATTGCGTCGGAACTCAATATGGAGAAAATTACCCGGCAGATTGAACAGGAATGGGATGTCCCGCTGGACATTCAGAGGGATCAATACCGTATTTTGACGCTGCAGAATTCTGATCCGGTGAAAATGGCCGAATTGCTCAATAAACTATTCAGTGCAGAAGACAGCAGCACCGGGTCGAGCAACCTGATGCGGATGCTGCTGGGGGATTCCACCGAATCCAAGCAGAAAATCGTGGGGTCTCTGTATGGATTATTGACGTTTGAACCGGTGCCCGACACCAAGAAACTGATTGTTATCAGCAAGATTCCCGAAGCATACGAGGTGATTGAACGTCTGGTCAATCAGCTTGATGGGCAGGAACGAGGGGAGGTTCCGCATGTGGTTGTGCTCAAATATGCCGACTGCGAATCCCTCTGTGACCAGTTGAACTCAATCTTTAATGAAGCAGGAACACCGACGACGATTCCACGTTCAGCCAAGGGATTAAGCAGTTATGATGCGGAAAACCAGGGTGCAGCGGTCAGTGCATCTGAAACGACATCGTCGGCGATTACGCCCTGGTGGACCCGTCAGCAGCGAACTGATGACCAACTGCCTCCGAGCAATCTGATTGGCAAGGTCCGTTTTGTGCCGGTCCAGCGCAGCAAGGCCATATTGGTCATGGCGCCGGCGGAGTATGTGGACGATATTACCCTGATGATTGAATCGCTGGATCAGCCCGGCATGCAGGTCATGATTAAGGTCGTCATCGTGGAAATCAACCTGGAAGATAACAGTAGCCTGGGTGTGATGCTGTCTTCCAATCCCCAGGCTTTCGGGGATGTGGGAATTAACGGAACCCGATTCCTGAATGCTCTTGAAAATATTGAGGATTTCAGCGGCCCCAATGGAACGCAACTGGATACGAGTCTGGATATCTATGCTTTGGTGGATTTTCTGATTACCAAAACCAAGGGACGAATCATGAACCAGCCGACACTCTGGACCAAGGATAACGAAGAGGCGATCTTCGTCAAAGGCCAGAAAGTTGCGTTTATTGAAGGGGAACAGTCCGACAACTCGAATCTCAGCAATACCACCCGGACCTATACCTATGAAAATGTAGGTATTACCTTGCGGGTGCGTCCCAATATTACGCCGGAAAAAGCAGTCGATATGACAATCAACTTGAATATCTCTGAAATGGAGTTATTGACCCTGATTAACTCCCAGTATCCTCGAAAGAATCTGGATACCACAACCCGATTGATTGTATCTGACGGCCAGTCGATTATGCTGGGTGGTATTTTGGAACAAAATGACAACAAAGTGGTCAATAAAGTTCCATTGCTCAGTGAGATTCCGCTGGTAGGTGAATTATTGTTTACACATACAAAGCAGAGTCTGTCTAACACAGAGCTGCTGGTTTTTGTGACGCCTTATGTGTTTGATGAAACCATGCGTCGGGAAATGCCTTCGGCTGCCAACCACAAAGAGGTTATCCAGCAGCACTCTCAGCAGCGAGATCAGATTATTAATGATCTGGCCGAAAAAGTAAGAATAATGATGAGTGATCCAAACGCGTTTTAACGATTCAATCAAGTCACTCTTGTTTTTTGAGTTCGTACTGCCCCGAAGCCTGAATCCGGTTTTCGGGGCAGTTTTTTATGCTGCTGGATTTCCTGTAGTTGATAAATCAATGAGATGAAAGGATAAACCCTGCTGTTGAAGATAGTTCAGCAGGAGGAGCGGCAGATTAAGCCACTGCTTACACTGGTCCAGAATGGCACTGTCGCTGGTGGCAATACAGTGCTCAGCCGCAGCAAGCTCTTTATCCGGATTGGGAACTAATTGAACCTCATTTTCAAACGGACAATTCTGGAATAGTGAGCGAATTATAGTTTTCAGCCGGCCGGAATTGGAAACGGGGCTGTCCAGATACCAGACGGCCTTTTGCAGGTTCAATTCTGTCAGTACTTGCCCGATCATTTTGATGGCTGGAATGGTTTCGGTCACTTTTCGATAGGTTCCGTGAATTCCGGCCAGGTCGCGGAAGCAGCCATCGCGCCCCCGAAAGATATATCCTCCGCTCAGGGCCGATTCCAGGGTGATGAGAATATTGTAGCCGTCCAATAAGAGGGTTTTGTTCTGGATATAATCTGTCGGGCATTGGTTTTTCTTCCTGACAGCAAGCTGTTGGTCTGAGCAGGCACATCGCCCGACAGCGACACGCTGCCGGGCAGTCAGGCTGTAGCGGTCTCCAACCAGCTTCAGCGTGCTTTTTTCGGCATATCCCCGGCTCAGCAGTAATGACGAATCCGCCGTTGCCCGGCCCAGCAAATCCAGCATTTGGGGGCCGAATAAGTGGTCATCTTCCGGGGCTTTTCCTCTGTGTAAACGTGTATCCGGCATGGTTTTATGGTAATCCGCAGCGGGAACAACTGCAAGCAATAAAAAGATTTGACAGGATAGGCAAGATAGCCTACTATGCAGCCGTTAACATTTTTTGAGAGGTGAAATGTCCAGTCATAATCTGTCACATATAACGTTGGATGGTCTTGATTTGCAGGGGTATTCCGTGGCCGGTGAGGAATCGGTTATTGGGATGCCTCAATTGGATGTGTGTTTTGACATCGGCAAGGCCCCGGATCAGATAATTCCGATTCAAAATATCCTGTTGACGCATGGGCACATGGACCATGCGGCGGGGATTGCGTATTACCTGTCGCATCGGAATTTTTTAAAGATGACGCCGGGGGTGGTGTTGACGCCGCCGAACACGATCGATTCCCTGAACCAGATATTGCAGGCCTGGGGACGGCTGGATGGCAGCCGGATACCGGCACAATTGGTTCCGATGCGGCCGGGGGATGAATATAAGGTC
>DLFY01000096.1:3667-12724 GCA_002482415.1 Phycisphaerales bacterium UBA7708 | reverse complement strand
GCGGAAAAAACTCAAGCCGGAATATCATGATCTCAGCGGGCCGGAGCTGGTGCAGCTTAAAAAGAAGGGCATTGCGATAGACAGCCCGCTGGAGATTCCGATCGTCACGTATCTGGGAGATACCTCATACGTGGATTTTTCGCTGCTGGACTATGTTGCCAACAGCCAGATTCTGATTGCGGAGTGCACTTTTTTTGAAGATGAACAGACCGACCGGGCTGATGCGGGGCGTCATATGCATATTGATGAATTTGGGCCGCTGCTGGAGCGGATGAATAACCAGTATATTGTGATTACTCATCTGACCCAGCGAACCACCGTGGGACAGGCACGAGCGATGCTGCGAAAAAGGCTGCCGTCAGACGTATTTAAGAAAATCCATTTTTTGATGGACCGAAAATACCGTCAGTCTGGTGAAGCGAAAAGTATAGAGCCGCCCGCAGGCAATTCATCCGAGGTCTAATTTCTGCTCAACAGCCAGACAGAGGCAATGATGCTGATATCTGCGGCCAGATGCATGATATAGGGAATGGCCAGTCCCCGGTTTATCTGTTTGAGATATCGAAACAGCCACGAAACTCCTGCCAGGAAGCCAATCGCGGCAATCACATACACGGGTTTTAAAATCAGGGCCAGGGCCAGTCCATGGTATCCGGCAAAGGCCAGATCGATAAAGGCTGGCTTGCGGGATGAGAGATTCCAACACCCTCGCCAGAATAATTCTTCGAGTATCGGGTTGACGAGGATTGAATAGACTGCAAACAGGCCTCCGGCTAAGCCATCAAGTTTGTAAGTATGGAGTACTGTTGACAAATCGGCGGTGTCTGTTTTGGCATAAGCCCAAAACCCATAAATGATGAAGCCGCATAACAGAGCAGGAAATCCAAGTAGAAACGCCTGAGACCAGAAAAACCCCTTCTTCAATTCCGAAACCATGGCCCTGTTCACCATGCAGACACACAGGGCAAGGATTGCATGGTATAACAAAATTGCGATCCAGGCATTATCAAATAGAAATACACCCACAATCACAGCGCCATAAGGACTGGCCAGGCCAAGAGCTTTTATCCAGCGATGGGGCGCTAAGCGAGGCATTATTTGCTTTTATGAATCAGCATCCAGGCCCGCAGGACTTCGGCGACACTCCATGCCTGAGCAAAGCAGCCTTTGGGTTTCTGCGGCGGATCGCCGTCAAAGACCTCGCTGATACTGCCGATGCAGCCGTCCTCGATAAAATGCGTCAGGAGCGGTTCCAGGAATTTATCGGCCTGGCGTTTGGCTTCCGGCGTGAAGCTGTTGATACGCAAATACGCCTCGACAAAAGGCCCGATCAGCCACGCCCAGACGGTTCCCTGATGATAGGCCGAATCCCGCTCAAAGGGGCCGCCTTCATACCGGGGGACATATCGACTGTCCGTGGGGCTGAGGCTTCGCAGGCCGTGCGGAGTCAGAAGGTGGTCCTGCACCACCTGAACGACTTTTTGCTGCTGTGCTTTGGTCAGCGGTGAATAGGGCAGGCTGACGGCCAGTATCTGATTGGGTCGGATGCTGGCGTCTTCGGTTCCATCCGGCAGGATGCAGTCAAACAGGCAGTTGTTTTTTTCATTCCAGAATATCCTGGAAAAGCTTTTCTGAACCTCTTCGGCCAGGGTGTGATAAAAGGCCGTCTGCTCGATGTTTTTATCCTGATAATAGCATTCCAGATTTCGCAGGGCGTTGTACCACAGTGCATTAATTTCGACGGACTTGCCATAGCGGGGCGTAAATACAACGCCGTTGCATTTGGCGTCCATCCAGGTGAGCTGGGTATCGGCGTTTCCGGCGGAAATCAGGCTGTCCTTGTCGGCATGAATATCAAAGCGCGTTCCGCGCCGGTAGGAGTCCACGATCCATTTGATGGCCGGAAGAAGTTTTCCGCTGAAAGTCTGACGATCATCGGTGGCTCGCAAATAGGCAAAGGCGGCATGGACAAACCACATCGAGGCATCGACGCTGTTATAATGGGCACCGTGGCCGTAGTCGTCAAAACGGTTTGGAATCATGCCTTCACTGACGGCTTTGGCAAAGGTTTGCAGCACGCCGGCAGCAGTCAGGTTTTGCCCGGTGCACAGGCACAAACCTTCCAGAGCAATAAAGGTATCCCGGCCCCAGTCAAGGAACCACGGATAACCCGCAATGATTGTCGGGGTTGGGCGATCGCCGATATTCCGCTCCACCACAAACTGGCCGGCGGAAATAAACAGTTGGCTGCAGACGGGGTCGGCCGTGTCGGCTTTTTTGAGCAGTTCTTTCTGTTTGAGCTGCAGACTATCGATGACAATATCGATATCCATCTGATCCAGGCTGTTATTGGACTCCAGGTCGTCGGTGAATGCCGCCCAGAATGTCAGCCTGCAGGGCTTTTCGATTCGCCGCGTGAATACACCCGGTGACCAGAGGTCTTCAAAGCAATCCTGACCGCGGCGCTGCTCCTGACGATAGAAAAATCGTCGCCACCACTGAGGCTGCTGTTCAAACCGAGTCAAATCGCAATGCAGCAGGAGTTTGCCGTTGGGATCGCTGTCGTTCTGGATGGCGATTTCCTGGTCATTCCATACCGAATAGAGATGCGTGGATTCATTTTGAAGGCTATGGAAATCCCGCATCGAAGCAAAGGGCCTGATGGAAAAATCAAATGCTTCTTTGACTTCAGTGAAAGTGTAGGTCAGGGCTATTGTATCACTGTCCGGAAGCAGATAAAGCGACCGGGTCAGGGCTGCAAAATCCATCCGGTAATCCCAGTGGACACCGATGTCCTTTCGAAACGCGGTCAGATATTGATATCCCTGCGGATGAAAGGCCTTATCAAACTCAAAGCAGCTGAACGAGAATTCCTGTCCATTACCGCGATGCATGGTTTCAAGGCAGGTGGCCAGTGATTTAATGCGATTGGCAGGGGGAGTGCGGGATCCAATCAGCAGGGCATGATAGCGGCGGGTATTACAGCCGGCCACAGTGCTGCTGGAAAAGCCGGCCCGACTGTTGGTCAGCAGCCATTCACGCTCAACCAAAAGCTCCAGCGGGGAGTTCTTAAGGTTGAACTGAATGGTCGTACCCTGTGCGTGTTTATTTGTTTTGGTCATAAATCCGAAACTCTATTGAGCAATTCAATTCGCGCATCACTGTGCTTCGGGACTATTCCGGGGTGCTTGCCCCGGCAGTGCCTGTTCACAGCGAGCCTTGAGATTATTCAGCACATTCATATAATTGATGTAGGAATCATACGGCGAATCATAGGGGTTGAAGTATTTATGCACATCGCCGTCGGCGAAATATTTGGTACACATGTAATAAAAATGATCCGAGGTCTGCAGCTTTCTCCAGTCTGCCAGAAGCTGGTCATCCCGGGTTTGCTTGACCATCTTTTCAAGGCGATAGACTTCGTGCAAAGCGTTGGACTGCATGGCATTGCCAAGCCATGCCGATAAATCCCGTTCCGTATCGGCCCAACTGATGATATGCGGCACATCGACCACGTCCATGGCCGGGTAGGCATCCGCCACTTCACTGGGTGTTTTGAAATCATTGTCCGAATGGCTGAGCACTTCCCGGGGCAGATGGGCCATAAAATCGAATATGCCGGTATCCTGCCACTGGTGCTCGCCGAATGTTTCATAGTCCATAAAGAGGTTGACGACCTGGCCATTGCCATTGATACGGTTGACCCAGGAAGCGAATTTGTTGGCCATCAGGGGGTATTCGTTCCACTGCCGATTGCTGAAGCGAAACGCGATATCATCACTGAGCGAATAATTTTTCAGCAGCAGCTTGAGATTTTTGCAGTTTGGGGGGCGATACACAAAATTGCTGTTGCGATGGCCCAGGACATGGTCGGCGCCTTCGGTGATCACGGCGTCAAATTTACCCATGGCCTCAATGGTTTCGGCAAGCTGATTGTTGTAAATCAGCTCGGTATTACGAAAGACCCGCGGTGTCTGGCCGAAGAGTTTTTGAATCAACTGCATCTGCATGTTGACCTGTTCAATGAATTCCTGGCGGGCGTACAGAAAACTCAGACTGTGGTAATAGGTTTCAGCCAGAAACTCCACGCAGCCGGTCTGTGCCAGGGCGTCAAAAGTGCTCATGACCTCGGGACAAAACTGCTGGAATTGCTCCAGGACCACCCCGGTCAGGCTGAAAGCGACTTTGAAGCGTCCTTCATACCGGCGGATGACATCCAGCAAGAGCCGATTCGTAGGCAGATAGCACTTGTTGGCCACCTTACGACAGATAGACGCATTTCGGAAGTCATCGAAATAATTCGGTGTCTTGTCGAAAATCGTATAATGCCTGAGTCGAAAAGGCTGATGAACTTGAAAGTAGAAACAAACCGACGGCATAACAATCCTTATTGTCCGGCAGCGCGATTAACCGCCCTGCGTCATCTCCTGATACACTTTTATACATTTCCGGGCGGCATCGGACCATCGCAGCTTGCGAACCTCGAAATTGCCGTGTTCGCGCAGGGTTAACTGCAGCGGGGGGTATTTGAGAACCGCCAGAATCTTATTGGCCATTTCGTTGATGTCCCAGAAATCGACCTTTAATACATGATGCAGCACTTCGGCGACACCGCTTTGCTTGCTGATGAGCACCGGAACATCATAATTCAGGGCTTCCAGCGGGGCGATGCCGAAAGGTTCCGATACGGAGGGCATGACATATAAATCCGCCATCTGGAAGACTTTCTGGACGTCTTTGCCGTGGAGGAAGCCTGTAAACAGCACTTTGCCACCGATGCCCATTTGGGTTGCCATTTCGATCATGCGGTGCATCATATCGCCGGAGCCGGCCATGACAAATTTGACATTATCCATGACCTCAAGGACCTTGCGCGCGGACATCAGGAAATATTCCGGGCCTTTCTGCATGGTAATGCGTCCGAGGAACAGGACAATCTTTTCATCACTGCGGATGCCGATTTTATTATATTGCGAGGCGTCACCGTTACGCTCGACGCCATTATAAACGACTTCAACTTTATCCCCGGTAATACCGTAGCGGGCCAGAATGATGTTGCGGGTCATGTGGCTTACGGCGATAATCTTGCGGGCGGCGTGCATTCCCCGGCGTTCAATATCGTAAATCATCGGATTGACATGCTCGCCGCTGCGGTCATATTCTGTAGAATGAACGTGAATAACCAGGGGTTTTCCGGAAATTGCGGCCACGGCAATGCCGGCCGGATAAGTCATCCAGTCATGGGCATGAATGACATCAAATTGTTCCTGCATGGCCAGTCGAACCGCAGAGGCGGCGTAACGATGTACTTCGGTGTACATATCGCCGCTGTAATGGCCGGGCTGGCCCATGGCGCTGGGTTCCTGGCTGAGCCAGTGGCGAACCTCTTCCATGCCGTTAATCGCTTTAAACTGCTCCTGCGTCGCTTTTTGATGGATAAGCTGTTCAATCTGCTGCTGATACACCTGCGGTGTTGCATAAGGCTGCAGAGCTGAATTAATGGCATGAAACGTGACATGTTTCAACTCTTTCTGTACGAAACTTGTCGCAATTTGAGTTGATGTGACCGTTTGCGGCTTGACCTGCAAAGGCGTCAGCATGCGTACATGGTTGTTTGCGGTTTGCTGAAATGGTTTTGGAAGGACGAACACAACTTCCACGCCCAGATCGCTCATCGCCCTGGTCAATCCGTGACAAGCTGTTCCGAGGCCACCGCTGATAAACGGCGGAAACTCCCAGCCGAGCATGAACACTTTCATAGCTTAACCCCGATTAGCCTCAATGCCTTATTTTTATGTGAAAATTCCATTTTTCAGCCAGAGCTCAAGACATAAAATGTCATTTTTATTTAATAGTGCTATTATAAGGTGGCTTTGATGAAGCGTCTATAAATTTTTTGTGAAAATATTAAATGATTGTATCGGGGGCTGTAGAATATAATATCGTATTAACAGATAATGTATGTATAATAATATGTTAAATTTGCGCACACCTGAAACGATATGCCTTTTATGAAGAAAAAGACCGTTCCTTTCGAAACGGCCTCTTTCTGTTGAGTCATGTCTGACGAGCCTGCAAAGAGGGCCGTCAAAACCCCAATTACATATCCTGGGGCTTCAGGGTGCTGCGCTTGTTGGCCTGTGTGCGGGCCAGGGCGGCATCCAGCATCGCATAGATGCATTCATTCAGCGCCGGAAGTGCTTCCGAAGAAGTCATCATGCCTTTGCTTTTGACATAGGCTTTGACTTTGCTGGCGACGACCAGCATTTCTTTTTCTTTCTTGGCGCTCTTTGCTGCGGCTTTTTTCTTTGCCATTTGTGTTTACCTCCATGTTAAGTGGTTCCAATAATATCGCCTGATTCAGGCGTAAAACGCAATCCTTGTGCGTATTTTGTAAATCTCCGGGATGAAAAGCAACAAAAAAATTTGAAAAAAACACAAAATTTTGCATTCGGAGGCCTTATAACAGCAAAATATGATTTTTGCCGGCCTGTTTTTCGTGTTTCCATCGTAAATTTTGATTCCGAAGGGCTGTTTCACGTTAACCCGTCCCCTCAAATAACCGAAAAAACCTGCGTCTGATGCATTGTTTTGAGCCTCAGACATTAAGAAAGGCTGATTATGGGAAGACCCAAAAAACTGCTGGAGACCCCGCCNNTAGTCACGGTGGCGTTTGCCGAAGACATGGAACTGGCTGAACAATATAAGCGGCAATTGCTCGAAAACAGCATTCCGGCCGCGATTGAGTCGCTTTCCGACACAAAAAAGATGCCCATGGCGGAGGTTGCAGTCATGGTGCCGGAAGAATTTCTTGAACAGGCATATACGTTCCTGGCCCGCCAGGCCGCCTGTGATGATTTCTTCGATATGGTCTTTGGCTCGGATGGCCAGACCAGTGAGCAGTGGGATGATGAAGACTAATACGTTTTTGAAAATTGAAAACCTTTAACTACGGGTGCAGAATGACAGAACAGAAAGACACGACGACCGGCGGACAGGAAGAACGTCGCGGATTTATTGAACGCAGGAAGAATGTGGTGGATCGCCGCCTTGGGCTGGATCGGCGCAGAGGTCCCGGGCATCGCCGGACAGAGGAGCGGCGCAGTGCCGAAGAAGGCGAAATGAGCGAAGAACAGTTTGAATTTCTGATGGCCATTGACCAGTATAAGCGGGCCAATCAGAGACCATTCCCCGCCTGGACGGAGGTGCTGGAAGTTCTCAAGGCGCTGGGGTATCGCAAGGTTGCGGAGCCGCAATCGCTGGAATCATTCCGCAAGCAGGATAAGGAACAGCCTGTCCACGTTTAAGGCTGAAAATTCCACAAAACAAACGGCCGCCCAGTATTGCTGGAGCGGCCGTTTTTATTGGTTTGCAAGGATGTTTCCTGATTTACGCTTTTTTTAGTGCTGTGTGCACCGAAGCAATAAATTCTGCGACCTGATGTTTCATCGTCTCAGGATTGCCGAGGTTGTCTTCGATTATTTTCACCACGCGGGAGCCGATAATCACGCCGTCGGCACCGGCAGAAGCTACTTCGGCGGCATGTTGGGCGGAACTGATGCCGAAACCGACACAAACCGGTTTATCAGTCAGGGCCTTCAGTTTGGCAACAAGGGGCTTAACGGCTCCGGACAACGCATTCCGCTGCCCAGTCGTTCCCAGCAGGGAGACCGTATAGATAAATCCCGTGGTTTTGTCTGCAATCTGTTTAAGCCGCTGGTCGGGTGTGTTGGGCGTGACCATGAACACGGTTTCCAGTCCTGCAGACAGGGCGGCAGGGGCGATTTCATCGGCATCATCAATGCTGATATCCGCGACAAGGACGCTGGTCCCGCCGGCACGTTTAAAGTCCTTGAAAAACTGCTCCACGCCATAATGGTAAATCAGATTGTAATAGACCAGCAATCCTATAGGGATGGATTTACAGGCTGTAATTTGTGCGACCAAATCAAGTGCTTTTTTGGGTGTCATTCCCGCCTGCAAAGCTCGAATATCGGCTTTCTGGATGGTCGGGCCATCGGCAATGGGGTCGGAAAAGGGGATTCCCAGCTCGAGAATATCCGCTCCTGCGTCAATCGCTGTTTTAATCAACTCCAGGCTGGTTTTCTCATCCGGGTCGCCAAGTACAAAGAAAGGAATCAATGCCGCCCGGTTTAATTGATCGAATATGGTTTTGTATGAAGTCATAATCCTGCCTTATTTATTCAAGGGTCGATGTTGTTCCACGATGCCGATGTCTTTATCGCCGCGGCCGGACAAATTCACGACGACCACCGTCTCACGGGGGTATTTGCCTTTTTGTTCACTGACCCAGGCCAGGGCGTGGGCGCTTTCCAGTGCCGGCAGAATACCCTCCAGCCGTGTCAACTGAAAAAAGGCGTCCAGAACCTGTTCATCAGAGACATTGACATACCGTGCACGGCCGATATCCTTGAGATAGGAATGTTCCGGGCCGACGCCGGGGTAATCCAGGCCGGCGGAGATGCATTCGGTCTCGTGAATCTGGCCGTTTTCATCCTGAAGGAGGTAGGTTCTGGCCCCGTGAAGGACTCCCACAGTGCCCACGCACAGGGTGGCACAATGATGGCCGGTCGGAATTCCTTTGCCGCCTCCTTCAACTCCGACCAGTTGAACGGTTTTGTCGGGAATGAATCCGTTAAAGATGCCAATGGCATTGGAACCGCCGCCGACACAGGCAACGACCATGTCAGGCAATTTGCCGAGCTGATTGAGGCATTGCTGGCGGGCTTCGGCGCCGATGGGGGACTGAAAATGCTTGACAATTGTGGGATACGGATGGGGGCCGCCTGCCGTGCCGAACAGATAGAATGTATCCTCGACATGGGATGTCCAGTACCGCAGAGCGTCGTTGATGGCGTCTTTGAGGGTGCAGGTTCCGCCGCTTACCGGGATGACCTCTGCTCCCAGCAGCTTCATTTTATGGACATTGAGGCTTTGCCGCTCGACATCGATGGATCCCATGAAGATTTTGGTGTCCATGCCGAACAATGCGCCTACGGTTGCGGTGGCCAGTCCGTGCTGGCCGGCGCCGGTCTC
>DLFY01000096.1:0-3659 GCA_002482415.1 Phycisphaerales bacterium UBA7708 | reverse complement strand
ATTGCCCATATACTGGGCCAAAAGCCCCTGGCCAAGGGTATTGTTAATCTTGTGGGCTCCGCCGTGCAGCAGGTCTTCGCGTTTAATGTACACCTGAAATCCCACATACTCGCTGAAGCGTCTGGCATAATACAGCGGGGAGGGTCTGCCGGCATAATTTGTATAGAGATTATTCAGGTCGGCCACGAATCGAGGGTCGTTCCGGAATCGATCAAACGCCTGTTCGATTTCCTCAAGGGCCGGAATCAGAACTTCCGGCACATAAAAGCCTCCGAATTGGCCAAATCGTCCGTTGTGTTTCATGCTCGTACCTTCCAGCCTGTGGCCTGATGAATGTTGTCAAATAATAGTTTCATTTTGGCATGGTCTTTTTTACCAGGGGCCGATTCAACGCCGCTGCACACGTCGATGCAATAAATGCCTATCTGGATGGCCTGGACAGCATTGTCGGGATTGATTCCTCCGGCCAGAAATAATCTGCGATGCAGGTTTCCAATCAGTGACCAGTCAAACGGCTTGCCCGTCCCGCCATAGAGATTCTTGTCATAGGAATCCAGCATAATCGCATCGACGGGATACTCATAGGCTTTCTGGATATCCTCGGCGGTTCTGACGCGAATGGCCTTAATCAGACGGGCATTGGTCCAGGTTAATGACCGGCAAAACTCGGGTGTTTCGTCACCGTGAAGCTGTATCCAGTTTAAAAATCCGCCCTCGACGATTCGTTTTAATTCTGTTGGTGTCGGATTCACAAACACTCCGACGGTGTCAATGGAGGTTGGTATTTTTTTAAGGATATTGAAGGCCTGTTCATAGGGGACATAGCGAGGGCTTTTTTCATAGAAATTAAAACCCAGCATATCCGCACCCATTTCCACCGCCGCAAGAGCATCCTCAGTGTTGGTGATACCGCAGATTTTGACTTTAATCGATAACATGATGCCGCTGTCTCCTGAGTATTCAACTGTTGCTGATAGCAATTAATTGTTCCAGACATTTCGCTGCCGAGCCGCTGTTGATGGATTTGTCGGCCAGCTCAATGCCTTCGGCAAAATCCTTTGCCAGACCTGCGACCATTATAGCCGCCGCGGCATTTAATACCACAATATCTTTTCGGGGACCGTTCTGGCAGCCGGTGATAATGTCCTTTACAATGCGGGCATTGGTTTCAGCTTCGCCGCCAATCAAATCATTAAAGTCGGCCCGCGGGATGCCCAGATAAACCGGGTCAAGGCGTTCATTGCGGAACTGTCCGTTTTCCAAATGGATCATATTACTGGGGCTCATGGTACTGATTTCGTCCAGACCGCAGCTATGAACCACGATGGCTCGTCTGACCCCCAGGACCTTCAGGGTTTCGGCGATGCGGGGCATCAGGGATTCATCCGACACCCCCATGACCTGGGCGGTTGCCCTGGCGGGATTGGCCAGCGGGCCAAGAATATTGAAGGCCGTCCGAAAATCGAGGGACTGACGCACCGGCTGAACATGCTTCATGGCCGGGTGGAAGTGGGGGGCAAACATGAAACCGATATGGGCCTGACGAATACACTGGGCTACTTTTTCGGGCCCGGGAGCGATATTGACACCTAAAGCGGTCAGCACGTCGGCTGAACCGCAGGTACTGGTGATGGCGCGATTGCCGTGTTTGGCGACATAGACTCCAGCTCCGGCAGCAACCAGGGCAGCGGCCGTGGAAATGTTAAAGGTTTTCATGGCCGCTCCGCCCGTACCACAGGTATCCACCAGATTATCCAGCCCGGTTTCGACCTTTACGGCGTGATTTCGCAGAGATGAGGCCAGCCCGGCCAGTTCACTGACTGCGGCTTTTTTGACCCGCATGGCCGCCAGAAACGCCGCAATCTGCAACTGAGGGACCTCGCCGGTGAAAATCATATCCAGCAGGGTTTGGGCCTGTTCAAAACTCAGGTCTTTTCCTTCCAGAATAATTTCGAGATACTCGGTAATTTTTTTCATTTTTCCGGCTCCACTAAGTTATTGACTTTGTTTAAAAGACGAGGCAATCGTCAGCATGTTTTCGATAATGCGTCCGCCGGTTGGGGTCAAGATGCTTTCCGGGTGAAACTGCACACCATAAATCGGCAGTGTTTTATGATTGGCTCCCATGACAATCCCCTCAAATTCCGCGGTCGCTTCCATACAGTCCGGCATTTTAGCTGCCGCAAGACTGTGGTAACGTCCGACCTGCAGGGGATTTTCGAGGCCTTCAAAAAGTCCTCGTCCATTGTGGGTGATCCGCGAAGGTTTGCCGTGCATGACTTCGCGGGCATGGCTGATGACGCCGCCGAAATACTGGACAATTGCCTGATGACCGAGGCAGACTCCTAAAATGGGTAAATGCCCCTTAAAGGCATCAATCGCCGACAGTGTCACCCCGGCTGTGTCAGGATTACCCGGCCCGGGCGACAGGACCAGTAATTGGGCTCCAAACTCCTCCGCGGCCTTCTTGAGTTCCTCCAATGGGGTGTCAGCCCGATAGACCTTGGTTGGGCAGTTCCGCTTGGCGAATTCATCCACCAGATTATAGGTAAATGAATCAAAGTTATCGATAAACAGGACTCGAACTGTTGGTTTTTCCATTGGGATTTCCTTATTGTCTCTGGGGTTTTCCGATGTCTTCGGCGGCACTGCGAATGGCCTTCAGACACGAACCGGATTTGTGAACTGTTTCTTCATATTCGGTTTTGGGGACGCTGTCGTGAACAATTCCCGCACCGGCCCGGATATAGGCCTTATGATCGCGTATCTGCATACTGCGAATGGTGATGCAGCTGTCAAACTGGCCATCCACGGTCAGGTACATCACGGCGCCGCCGTAATAGCCCCGTTTGGTATTTTCCAGGCTGCGAATGATTTTCATGGCCTCGATTTTCGGCGCCCCGGTCAGTGTTCCCATATTCATGGTGGCCAGGTAGGCGCTGAGGGCGTCGAGGTCTTTGCGGAGAATGCCGCGTACGTTGCTGACTAAGTGCATCACGGATTCATATTTTTCCACCGTCAGCATCTCATTAACGGCCCGGCTGCCGGGATTGGAGACACGGGCAATGTCGTTACGGGCCAGGTCAACCAGCATCATGTGTTCGGCCAGCTCCTTGCGATCCAGCTTCAGCTCGGCTTCATACCGCATATCCATATCCGAATCGATTTTATTGTTCACCCGACCTCGCGGCTTGGTCCCGGCAATGGGACGGATTTCCACGACCCGCTCAGTCGAGCCGCCAACCCGCAGATTTAATTCCGGACTGGCTCCCATCAGCACGGTATTATCGGTATTCAGATAAAACATATAAGGGGATGGATTGAGCTTTCGCAGCTTGCGATAGACATCCAGCGCCTCAGCAGGGCAGGGTTCAATATGCGTCCGGCTCAGAACAACCTGAAAGATATCACCGTCCAGAATGTGCTGTTTGGCTTTGAGCACCATGTTTTCGTAGTCCTGCTGTGAAGTGTCGGAACTGGGCCCCGGCAGGGGGGTAGTGCAGGGTTGGGGCTGCGGCATTTCTTCGTGTACTTTATTGGTATAGAAATCAAAGGTGTCCATGGCTTCCTGATAAATCGCGTCCCGGTCGCCGTTGGTGACTACTGCGTTGACCACCACAAAGCCCTGTCCTTTTTTATGGTCCATCAGGAAAATATTG
>DLFY01000032.1 GCA_002482415.1 Phycisphaerales bacterium UBA7708 | reverse complement strand
AACACCGGGCCTATATGTAAACATGAAACCCTCAAGGCTGGTCACAAGGTGAAACTACCTATAGATTTACCTTAAGTTCCCATTTTACCTTGATTTCCTGGTTATTTTTAACTTAGTCAGATCACGCCAAAAAATAGAGCACAAAACACAACACCAGCATCTCTTTTATTTACAATGATTTATAAAATATTTAAATTTTTTTCTTTTCTTTCAAAACCAAAATTATTTTAATACAAAAACTTCTATTGATGATTTCAAACACGTCATGTTGGGGAGAGAAATGTAGGTATATTTACTGATTGTTTTCTTTATGCTGCAGAAAGGATTTTAAAGTATGAGATTAACCCGACGTGATTTTTTGAAAATCGCCAGTGCTGTAGGAATCACCTCTGTTTTACCGCTTGATATATTCAACAAAGCTCTGGCCGGAAACGGCAACCCCCGCGTGATCTGGCTGCAAGGCCAAAGCTGTACCGGATGTTCCGTTTCCCTGTTAAACAGCATTAATATTGCACCCATTGACGATGTCCTGATTAACAAAATTAATATGGAATATCATTCCAACCTGATTGCCTCAGCAGGCGATGTCGCCTTGTCTGACGCACTGGGTCAGCATCCTTCGCCCACAGAAATCACCGCCCTGTCCGATCAATGGCTGCAAACCGGAACAGGCCTTAGCATGGACATAAACAAAGACAACAAGGTCGATTTATATGACTTTGCGGCACTAACGCAGCAGGGATTTATTCTGGTGGTTGAAGGCTCGATTCCAACAGGAGCAGAAGGACATTACTGTCATATCGGAGGGGGAATGACGATGATTGAAGCCTTTGACTTGTTCAGTGCACGTGCTCAAAGCATTATTGCCATTGGGACTTGCGCAACATTTGGCGGTATTCCGGCCGCAAATCCAAAACCCACATCCGCATTGAGTGTAGATGGTGCCCTGACGTATTTGGGCAGAACCGCAAACGTAATTAATATCCCCGGTTGTCCTGCTCACCCAGACTGGTTTGTGGGAACCGTCGTCAATCTGTTGGCGGGTAATGCAGTTGCTCTGGATGGATTCAAGAGACCCAAGCTCTATTTCGGGAAAAAGATACATGATACCGGAAACTGCCCGTTTAAAGGGGCTAACGAAGTGCATAATCTCGGCGAGCAAGGCTGTCTCAAAGAAATCGGCTGCAAGGGCCCCCGTACTTATGCCGACTGTTATAGTTNNATCCAGGCCAGGGTCAACCCGGCGTTAATTGGTGTATCGCTGCACGTACCCCCTGCCACGGATGTACTCAACCTGACTTTCCGGACGGCATGGCTCCATTCTATGATCTCCATGATATGAAGGAAAGTTAATCTATCCAATCCCGGTTCATAATTGTATTTTGTTATTTTATTCCAAGGATATCCAAAATGGCAACAACCATTAAAATTGANNGTAACCAGAATTGAAGGTCACTTAAAAATTGAAGTAACGATAGAAACCGTCAATAATATTCAGCAGGTGATAGATGCGAAAAGCTCCGGAACCATGTTTCGCGGATTTGAGAAAATTCTGCTGAACCGCAATCCTCTCGATGCTCCGCATATCACCCAGCGAATCTGTGGAGTCTGTCCGATTTCGCATGGTATGGCAAGCAGCAAAACGCTGGAAAATGCCTTTGGAGCGGTCCCCCCCGCCAACGGCAGAATTTTGCGAAATCTGGTGCTCGGGTCCAACTATATTCAGTCCCATATTCTGCATTTCTACCATTTGGCCGCACTGGATTATATCAACACGAAAGGTATTCTCGACATGGCCCCGTGGTCTTCCCGGTATATCACACCGGATATGGTCAGCGGTGAGCTGGCCGGCGTGCTGGTCGGTCATTATGTCAAAGCTCTGGAAATGCGAAGAAAAGCCCATCAGATGGGTGCTATTTTCGGCGCCAAGCTGCCCTGTGCTCCGACATTGGTGCCGGGAGGCTGTACCGAAACAGTGACTTCTGCAAAAATATCGGATTTCCGGAAACTGCTGACGGATGCCGAACAGATTCTCGATTTTATCAACACCGTATATATTCCTGATGTGGAAGCTCTCGCCGGCCTGTTTCCCCAGTATCTCCAGATTGGTCGCGGCTGCGGGAACCTCCTGGCTTTTGGTGTTTTCGATCTGGATAGCAATGGCGACAACAAATTACTCGCCCAGGGGCGCTATACAGACAATATGCTCCAGGACCTGGATGTGGCCAGCATCTCTGAAGATGTCTCGTATTCATGGTACAGTTCCCCCAGTGGGCTGAATCCCGGCAAAGGACTCACGGAAGCCGCTTACGATAAGGTCGGAGCCTACAGTTGGATCAAAGCCCCGCGTTATGAAGGCAAAGCACACGAAGTCGGCCCTCTGGCCCGAATGTGGGTCAACGGTGATTATCGCAATGGTATCTCGGTTATTGACAGGCTGGCGGCACGGGCATGGGAAACCAAGAAAGTCGCCGATGCCATGGTCGGCTGGCTGAATGAACTGATCGTTGGAGGATCGACATTCAGTTATAAACGTACCCCGCTTTCAGCATCCGGAATCGGCCTGACAGAAGCACCTCGCGGGGCCCTCGGGCATTGGGTTGACATTACCAACAGTCGTATCAGCCGTTATCAGGTTATTACACCGACGGCATGGAACTGTTCCCCGATGGATGATTCCGGCCAGAATGGACCTGTCGAGCAGGCCCTGATCGGCACCCCGGTCGCGGATCTCCGTCAGCCAATCGAAGTGCTGCGGGTCATTCATTCGTTTGATCCCTGTCTGGCCTGCTCCGTGCATCTGGTACGGCCGGACAGCAAAAAAGTTGAAACCGTCGTTGAAGTGGCATCCATCAGTTAGCAGCCTCTGATTTCAAAANNCTCGCACACCGATTCTGGTTCTGGGCATCGGAAACATCCTGCTGCGGGATGAAGGGATCGGTGTGCGTGTTATTGAGGCACTGCAGCAGCAGCAATTGCCGGCTCAGGTCGAATTGGTAGATGGCGGTACGGCGGGAGCGGATTTACTGGATATCCTGTCGGATCGACAGATTGTAATTATCGTTGAT
>DLFY01000328.1:9694-29022 GCA_002482415.1 Phycisphaerales bacterium UBA7708 | reverse complement strand
ATGCGGGCCGGGTTTGTACCAGCGCGGGCCCGGAAAGCTGGTCCCGATTCGGGATATTCCCTGTATTGACAGTATTTTTGTTCCCGGCAGCGAAGCCGGGCCGGTGGTTGTCAGTTCCGGGGGGCATAGCTTTGCCGAATGTCCGAAAACCAGCGGCCTGTATTATTCCAACATTGCCTGCATGAAGGACTGGACTTTTTTCAGTTCGCTCCAGAATACCTTTGAGCAGACCCGGAAACATGATACCGACTCGGAACTGCTGTATCTGCACAGCAATATCGGCCTGACGGTCGATCTAAATGCGGTACGCAATCTTGTCCCGGGTCTTCGTGTCAATTCATTCACCTCATTTGCCGGGGTGATTCGTATTGGTGAGAATTCCCCGGAATACTCCGAGCTGGATGTGTGGATTCTGGTCGATGGCCGGCTGCGGTCTTTTCGAAAGGCGCTTCGGGCCAATCAGGGTTTTGACATCCAGGTTGATATCACCGAACAGGACCGTTTCCTGACGCTGATGGTGACGGATTGCGGGATTGTGTATGACAAAAACTGGCCGGCCAACCACATGGATACCTGCGGTTTTGCAGAGCCGGTGTTTGGCCTGGCTTGGCCGTAATGACACGATGCATGAAAAACAGGACAGATGCGATACAATACGCCTCGATTCGGATGTCGGGTCGGATGAATGATATGAACAATTAAAGGATCAATGACAAAGAACGACACAGAAAGGAGATACCCATGGTATCAAAACGAGGTTTTACATTAATTGAGCTGCTGGTAGTGATTGCAATTATTGCGCTGCTGCTGGCGATTATTGTCCCGGCCCTGAAAAATGCCAAGGAACTGGCCTCCGGTTCGGTCTGCCTGAGTAATCAGAAAAACCTGGCCCTTGCATGGACGAACTATTCGGGTGATTATGACTCCTATCTTGTCGGGGGGTCCAATTACTATACAGGAACGCGTGCAACACCGTACCGCTGGGTGGAACCCCCCCTCATGAGTGATAAGCATAATCCCGAACTGACAGCTCCTGCCCCGGAGGCTCAGTATTCACTTGAAACACGAAAGAACGGTATTCGTGCAGGAAGACTGTTTCCTTACACGGAGGACGAAGAATTATATCATTGTCCCGGTGATAAAAATTACACAAAGCCGGAGCCTGCCGCAGTGTACCGCAGTTATGCAATTACCGGACTGATGAATGGTGAGGACTTTATCAGCCGTTCAGGTGGAATTCGCACGCCGATTAACCAATATCGAACGGCTTCCGTCCTTGGGAACAAAACGCTCTATGTTGCCGTCAAAACATCGGACATTGTGTCTCCGGGCAATAAACATGTCTTTATCGAGGAAGATGTTTCCGCCAAGGGACAGAATGTCAATGCCGGCGGATTTGTTCTCCTGAATCCGTGGTGGTGGGACTGGCCGGCTTATTATCATAATGACAGCAGTACGATTGGTTTTGCCGATGGTCATGCCGAACGCCATCGCTGGCAGAATATGAATACCCTGAAGCTGATGCGAGGTGAAATCACCTCCGATCCGGACGCTGCCAATAACCAGGATTTGAAATGGCTGATATCCGGCTATCTCCCCAGGCGATAATAAGCCTGCATCAAAAATCGTCTATGAAGATGTCTCTGCGTCAACATCGTTTGCAGACGAAGAAAATGTTTGGAAACAGAGTGTGTGACGAAAGAAACAAAGCCCCCTTTGGGAGGACTATCAATAAGCGAATAAGAAGGGGGCGGCTGCTGTGATATGACTCGGTCGGAAGATTATCAGATCGAGGTGCAAAACGGATCAGTATACCCAACGGGTATGATTATTCCGCGAGCAAACACTGCACGTGTTTGATGCTGCTGTTCTTAGCCGCGCCGAAGCGGAAAATTTCAAGTACGGTCAGTATAAAGATGAAAAGAACGGTTGCTTTGGAAAGGGTTGATTATGAAAAGGATAGCTGTAGTGTTATCGTTGTTTCTGGTCGCTTCTGTCTATGGCGATATTGTTGGTTCTGATTCTTTTGATTATCCCGACGGGGCGCTTGCGGGTCGCACCGGCGGATACGGCTGGGACTGGAAAGGCGTGGGCAATCCGCAGGGTACTTCACCCACCCCCTGGATTAACATGGCCAGCGGCACGAATGTCACTGGCGGCAAATTAATCCTCACCGAAACCGGTTCCGGGTGGATTGCCGCGCGACGTGAATTCGGTTCGGATACATGGGGAACGGGAGCGTTTCAGAATACCGGCATCGTTTATTTTGCAGCGACGCTGACCATTGGTGAAGCTCAGGGCTGGCTGGGGATCAGTGCTCAGGATGGAGGCAGCGAACGAATTAAGTTCGGTATGCCCTGGCAGAGCGGCGGGCTTGGTTTTCTGGGTATCAATAATGAAAATAACGGGGTTTATGTCGTATCGAATGTCTCTGCCGAGATTAATCGCCCGTACCGGATTGTGGGTGTCCTGGATTACAATCACAATGCCGCCCGCATGTGGATCGACCCGGATTCGGGTGACTATGAAACCGCGTGGAACCATACCAGTGCCGATGTGGTATTCAACAACCTGGGCATGTGGAACTGGGTTAATGGGGTGCGTATCGGCAGCGGGGGCAAAACAACCTGGGACGATGTGATTATTGCCACGACGTTTGCCGAGACATTTATTCCGGGTTCGCTGAATCATCGTCCGCAGGCACCAAGTCCGGCAGCCGGGGCTGTGGATGTGTCAATTAACACGACGCTGTCCTGGAAAGTCATGCTGGATCCCAATAGCATGGCCGATCCCAATCTGGTCAGTATGAAATTGTATATGGCCACGGATCAAGATCCCAACTTTGTTTTCAAAGGCGACATTGCCGGCTGGGATTCAGGAACGCTGCGTGCCGCCTATACACCTTCGGCGCCGCTTGTGCGTGATACCCGATACTTATGGCGTGTCGATTCGATTCAGAATAATGCTGCGGTGGTAACAGGCGACGTCTGGACATTTGAGACAGAAAAATCGGTGCCTAAGATTACTGCCGATCCGACGTATCAGGTTGTCCCGGCTGGTAATTCTGCGCAGTTTACGGTCGTGGTCAGCTCTATTTCGACTCCGACGTATCGGTGGTATCGCTATGTCGATGGCACCAATGATACGGCTTTGTCCGATGCCGGGGATATTTCCGGTGCACAAACAGAAGCATTGACAATTGCCAATGTGGAACTGGCCGATGAGGGGGCTTACTATTGCGTTGTCAACAATGATTCGGGTGTCCCTGTCACATCCAAAAGGGCGCTGCTGGGAGTCGAACGGGTTATTGCTTACTGGACGTTTGAAAATAATAATCTGAACAGCATCATCCCGGGCAGCCCCGCCTCGGTGGTCTATGGTGATCCGGCATTTGTGACCGAGGGAATTGCGGGCGATGCACTGGCGTTCGATGCCGATTCGAACGCTCAGGATTTGATTTACACCGAGCCGGACAAGTCGGCCTATTTTGATATCTGCAATTACACCATGACGGTGGCCTGCTGGGTCAAGGCCTCCAGCGCAGGGTCCTGGAATCCGCTGGTGGCACGCAATGGTGAAAGCGGCGAAGGCTGGCAGCTTCGGCAGCGCGAAGATACCCGGAGAGCCTGCTTTACCACCCGCGGGACCGGCAATGAGGATGGCACCGCCAGCAATCGTACTATCTTTGACGGCAAGTGGCACTATGTGGTTGGTACGTATGACGGCGCCGCCAAAAAGGTTTACATTGATGGCATTCTGAGCCGGGTCTATAATGCCGACAACGGCAGCGTGCAGCAGGAATATGATGCGGTCAATGGCCTGATTGGCACAACCGCATCTCCAGTTGCGCTGGCCGGACGTGTGCAGGGCGGGCCGGGCAATCTGAATATTCAGAATACCTCGGTTATTCCCTGTACGCTGGATGAAGTGGCTATCTATAACTATGCACTCGATGCTGTAACGATTGCCCAGAATTATGCCAGTGCCACTGGGACGGCGGTTTGTCCCGACCCATCGACACCGGGCAATGATCTGACCGGTGATTGTGTCGTCGATATGAAAGATTTGGCCGAACTTGCAGCAGAATGGCTGATGGATACCAGCGTCAAGCCGGTTATGTAAAGAAGCAGTTTGGGATGTTTCAAGGGTTCCTCGCGGCCGATGAGCCGCGGGGAACCCTTTTTATGGCGGATGAAACGGTATGATTGTTTGGCGACAGCCACAGGCCGCTTTTATGAGCATATTCACTGGGTAAAACTACGATAGAGCCGCAGTGATGATGCTTTTGCTCGAAGCTGGCAGCCCAAAGATGTTTAGCCTCGCCAAAACGAATAATTTCAAGTCGGATCCGTATCGAATGCAGTGTTTTGACAACAAGTTGATTTGGAGTGTGGCTGTCTGGCTGCTGACAACAGTGCTGTCTGCCGCGGCCCCCTCGGTTCGCTCCGGGGTGGGCGCAGTTCCTTATGCGGGAGGGACCACCTTTCGTGTCTGGGCGCCGAATGCGTCCTCGGTTCATGTGGCGGGCACATTTAATGGGTGGAACACCACATCCCGTCAGTTGTACAGCGAAGGCGGCGGATGGTGGTCGGTGGATGCGNNCGCTATGTCATCAACGGCAGCCTCTGGAAGACCGACCCGTATGCCCGGGATGTGGTCAGTTCGGTTGGTAACGGCATCATTGCCGGCAGTTCGTATCATTGGACCGCGTTTACACCCCCGGCATGGAACGAGATGATTATTTATGAACTGCATATCGGCACCTTCAATGATGCACCCGGAGGAAGCCCGGGCACATGGCAGTCGGCGATTGCCAAACTGGACTATCTCCAGGCGCTGGGCATCAATGCAGTTGAGGTGATGCCGATAGCCGAGTTCCCCGGCGATTATTCCCTCGGCTACAATCCTGTGAATCTTTTTGCTCCTGAAAGCGCCTATGGCAGTCCCGCCGACATGCGGAATTTTATCGAACAGTGCCATCGGCGGGGCATTGCTGTCCTGGTGGATGTGGTCTATAACCATATCGGCCCGATGGATCTGGACCATTCCCTCTGGAAATTCGACGGGACCAGTACCTATCCGGATACCGGCGGTATTTATTTTTATGAGGATGACAATCGCTATACGCCGTGGGGCGACACCCGCCCAAATTACAACACCGGACAGGTCCGCTCATGGATTCGTGATAACGCGATGTACTGGCTGAATGAATTCAATGCGGACGGTCTTCGGGTGGATGGTACCGCCTATATCCGGGAACGGGGCATCGGCGGGCCGGATATCCCCGCAGGCTGGTCGCTGATGCAGTGGATTAACGATGAAATCGACGCGGCAAACAGGTCAAAGATTTGCATTGCCGAAGATATGCGCGACAACGAATGGCTGACCAAAACCACAGGCGAAAACGGCGCGGGTTTCGATTCGCAGTGGGATGCCGGTTTTCACCACAAGTTGGTATCCGCACTGGCAGCCTCAGAGGATGCATCCCGCAATATGTGGGATGTGAAAGATGCAATTACCCGCCTGTATAACGGCTGGGATACCCAGAGGGTCATTTATACCGAAAGCCATGATGAAGTGGGTTCAGCCAGCGGAAAATCCCGCCTGCCTGAACAAATCTGGCCGGGCAATGCGGGCAGTTACTATTCCAAAAAACGTTCCACACTGGGTGCGGGACTTGTCTTGACCTGTCCCGGGATTCCGATGCTGTTCATGGGGCAGGAGTTTCTGGAAGACGGGGCCTGGAATGATTATGATGTGCTGGATTGGTCAAAAAACACCACGTATGCCGGCATTACCCGGCTTTATCGGGATTTAATCCGGTTGCGGAGGAATCTGGCAAACCAGACGCGCGGCCTGACAGGCAGGAACGTCAATGTCTTTCATGTCAACAACACCGATAAAGTCATCGCTTACCATCGCTGGTATCACGGTGGGCCGGGTGATGATGTTGTCATTGTGGCCAATTTCAGCTATCGCGGATTCAGCAGCTATAATCTCGGAATGCCCCGCGAGGGCAGGTGGCGTGTGCGATTCAACAGCGACTGGAATGGATACGACCCGGCATTTGGAAACTGGATGGCGGCTGATACGTATGCCTTGCCCGGATCCAAAGATGGATTGAATTACACTGCCAGCGTAGGCATCGGGCCGTATTCTCTGATTATTCTTTCACAGGGGACTGGGCCGGACATCGATGGTAATGGTTTAGTCAATATCGGGGATTTTGCCCTGTTTGCCGACCAGTGGCAGGATGACTGTGACCTGTGGAGTTCCTGTGCGGGGGCGGATTTCAATTTGAGCGGACAGGTGGATATTGCCGACTTGTATCTGCTGGTGTCCGCCTGGCTGGATGAGTCAGCCTATTGATTGCCTGTTTTTATTCTGTTTCGCAGGGGTATCGAAGGCCCCATTGCTTACGGATGGTATCCATTGTTTGGAGTGTGGAGAGTGATTCATCCAGCGGCATGAGGGCATTTTCAATCCGGCCTTCAGCCAGGTCATTGTGAACGGCCTGGATCTCATAGACAAAACCATTGTCATGCGAAGGCACTTCAATCCGCTGTTGGTCCTGACCATGCCGAATCAGCGTAATCACATTGCCGCGCCACCAGGGACGATTCAGTCGAATCATGCCTTCAGCCCCGATGATCACGGCTTCCTGTGTGGTCTCGACCGTGAACGCAGAAGAAAGCATTGCCAGTTGCCCCTGTTCGAAAGTCAGAATTGCGGCATTTTTCTCATCCACCCCAGTCGAACTCATTACCGCTGTACTGTGGATATGCACGGGTTTGCCGAATATCATGGATGACAAGGCCAGCGGATAGATTCCCACATCCAGCAGGGCACCCCCGGCCAGATGCGGATCGGTAAGCCGCTGGGTATTGGGTTTGCAGCGAAAACCAAAATCCGCCGTCAATGTGTGCAGCGGGCCGATAGCCTGTTGAGCCAGCAGTTGCCGGACTTTATCCATCAGCGGCAAAAATCGCGTCCACATAGCCTCCATTAAAAATCGTTTTTTCTCACGTGCACAATGAATCATGGCCAGCCCCTGCCGGGCATTGACGGCCAGGGGTTTTTCGCACAGGACATGTTTGCCGGACTGTAGGCATAAAATGGTATTCTCTGCGTGCAAATGATGTGGAGTTGCAACATAGACAATATCCACATCACTGTCTTCGGCCAGTTTTTGATAACTTCCATATCGCCGCTGGACACGATGGGTATCCGCAAACGCATGAGCCTTTTCTTCAGTACGCGAACCCACCGCAACCAATTCTGCCTCTTTGACATGCCTTAACGCGTCGGCAAATTTGCCCGCGATGCTCCCGCACCCGAGAATCCCCCATCGAATCTTATTTGCCATCGAAACCTCCGGACTTATGGTCATTATTGTCACCGGCCTAAATTCACGGTTAAATATTCTAACATTCTGTAGCTAAAACATCCACAGGAATAATCCTTATCCGCATATTAGCATCAAAAAAGCCATTTTCCGTTTTTTTTTGTAAGATGGCGTAGAGAAAAAAGAATATAAATAGAGGCAATGTGTTCTAAATGGCCGATTATAGAGGCGGATAGAATAAAATCGGGGAAATTGATAAGACAAAATGACCTCAGAATAAGCCGGGGGCAAGGATTGATGAGGATAATAATGAACATACGGGTAATGGGAATGGCTGTTTTCGTAATATTGACTTGTGTTTTCTTTCATCATGCCTTCTGTGCTGTCAATCCCTCTCCTCAAGTGGGCCAACAAGTCGATCCGGACCATATCACGCTATCCTGGACGCCGGATAATGGGGTGGTGCGAAACGAGGTTTATTTGGGCACCAATTCAACGATGGTGGCTGATGCCCGCAAACTGCCGGGGGATGTGGATGGCGATGGGGTGGCCGACATCCTTGATTTATCAGTGATGGCGGCCCAGTGGCTGGCGGCGTCCACGGACCCGTGCCCGGATAGGGATTACAGCGGGCAGGTGGATTTGCCGGACTTGGCGATCTTAAGCCGCGATTGGGGTGCTTCTGCGGATGTCCTCTATCTGGGGGCGACTGGCGGCTCGACTTTTGATCCGGGTTTACTAAAGGCCAATACCACCTATTACTGGCGGGTGGATTCGGTTCGCTGTGATGGAATCGAGCGGGGCACAGTCTGGAATTTCAAGACAAAATTGCCCGCCTTTCCCGGGGCCGAGGGTTTCGGCAAGTGGGCCACCGGCGGGCGGGGCGGCTCTGTGTATCATGTGACCAATCTCAACGATTCGGGCACCGGTTCTTTTCGGGATGCGGTCAGCCAGGCCAATCGAACGGTGGTATTTGATGTCGGGGGCGTGATTAAAATCGGCGAGCGGATTATCGTCAGTAAGGATATTACCATTGCCGGGCAAACAGCCCCCGGTGAAGGCGTAGTTATCTATGGCAACGGTCTGTCTTATACTGACGCCAACCGCTCCATCACGCGATATATGCGGTATCGGATGGGCATTGGCGGCACCAGCGGCAAGGATGCGATAGCCCTGGCCGACGGGACGAATATGATTTTCGACCACTGCTCAATTGCCTGGGGCCGGGACGAGAATTTTTCCATCAGCGGCGGTTCAGGCGAAGACCCGGGCTTGATTACGATTCAGGACAGCATCATTGCCATGGGGCTGGAAACGCATTCCTGCGGCGGCCTGATTCAGGATTTTAACGGCGTCAGCCTGTTTCGCAATCTTTATATCGATAACGATACCCGCAATCCGAAGGTCAAAGGCATCAACGACTTCACCAATAATGTCGTGTATAACTGGGACGATGCCGCTTATATTCTTGGTGATTCAGAGGCAGACTCTTACGCCAATGTCTGCGATAATTATTTCATCAGCGGTCCCAATACCAGTTCCGCCGCCTTTACGCGAGGCAACCTGAATTTTCATATTTACGCCCGCAATAACTGGCATGATTCCAATCGCAACGGCCTGCTGGATGGTGCGGTGCTTGCTCAGGCAAGCTATGGGACGGTGGACTGGCAGACGGTGCCTTACGATTACTCTTCCGTAAGAACCCTGATGACCCCGCAGGCTGCGTTGAAGTATATTGCCTCCCGGGCGGGTGCGTCGTATCCTGTCTGCGACAAAGTCGATACACGGATGGTTAAAGAATTGATGACCTTTGGTACCAGCGGTCAGTTGATTTCCAATGAAAACAACTCACCGATATACGGCATCGGAATTCTGGATAATGGGATTTGCCCGACTGATACAGACAGGGATGGGATGCCGGATTACTGGGAGTCCTCGATTGCCGGGTTGAATCCAAATGTTGCCGACAACAATGGCGATATCAATACCAACGGCTATACCAATCTGGAGGATTATCTGAACTGGCTTGGCGGCAGTCATGCGGATGTGCAGAAAAACAGTCCGGCCAAAATCGACCTGCGGGCATTCAACTCAGGTTTCAATACCGGTGCGGTCTATACCGTACTGAGTGCGACACACGGCACGGCGGTTATGGAAGCGGATGGCTATACGATTCGCTTTACGTCGGAGTCGGATTATATTGGCCTGGCGGAATTAACTTACAGCGTTAATGACGGAAGCTCCATCACCGATACAGTGTCGCTGCTGGTGTCTGCGTATGGCGGTCATCCGCTGTCGCCGATGTATCCAACCGGGTTAGTCAACGGTTTGGATTATGCCTGTTATGAAGGCTCATGGGATTTTCTGCCGAACTTTAGCGTGTTGACTCCGGTGCGGCAGGGCACCAGTGCCGGTTTTGATATCAGCACTGCCGCCGTCGAAGATGGATTCGCCTATGTCTTTGAGGGCTATATTGATATTCCGACCAGCGGACCTTATACGTTCTATACCTATTCCGACGACGGCAGCAAGCTTTATATCGACGGCGGCATTGNNGTAATGATGGTGTGCACGGCTCACAGGAACGCAGCGGCAGGGCGGCCCTGCTGGCCGGCAAGCACGTTATTCGCGTGACCTTTTTCGAAAAGACAGGCGGCCAGCGTCTGGAGGTTCGCTGGGCAGGCCCCGGCTTCGACCGGCAGCTTATTCCCAACACGGTGCTGTATCGCGGCAGCCTGGATACGACTGCCCCTGCAGTGCCGACAGGTCTTTGGGCTGCAGCCGGCAGCGGGGTAGTCACATTAGATTGGGCTGACAATAACGATGCCGATCTGGCCGGCTATCATATCTACCGCACGACGATCTCCGGCAGCACCTACACCCGACTTAACACCTCGCTGCTGACGACATCCAATTACACCGATAATACCGTCACGAATGGAATCCTTTACCATTACAGAGTCGCCGCTGTAGATTCCTCCCAGAATGAATCCGATAAGGCCAGCGAAGCCTCCGCAGCACCATCGACGACGGCCAGCGTGATTCTGCAGGAAAATACCGTTGGCTTTTGCGGCGTCGATGGAACAGTCGACAGCAACAACGCCGGATTCACCGGGGACGGATTTGCCAATGGCAACAATGCTGCAGGTTCCGGTGTCAACTGGAAAGTTAGTGTTCCCGCCGCGGGCACCTATACTTTCACATGGCGGTTTGCCAACGGTACGACCACGGCTCGGCCGGCCAACCTGCTGATTGATGGGACAGCATCTGTCAGCGGTATTTCTTTTGCGGGTACAGGGGCCTGGACAACGTGGACGACAATATCGCAGGCGGTGTCGCTTGCTGCGGGTTCACATACGATACGACTGGAACCCACGACCAGTAATGGTCTTGCCAATATTGATTATCTGATGATAGCGGGCGCCGGCGTTGTGCCGATTGCGTGTAATTAAGTGAGGCGATTTTATGGCAGACAGACCGTTCACAGTTGCTGGCATTCTGGTTTGGATGCTGTTGGGAGCGATGGCTTTTGCCAATCACATCAAAGTCGATATGGATGCACGAAATGATGCGACTGCGTCCGGCTTTTTATCCTGGCTGCCTGCCGACGGCACCTCCAAAACCTTTGGCGATGTGACTGTTTCTTTTTCCCTGCTTTCCCCCCCGGCCAGTACCGCATGGAAAATCAACTGGTACAACAAGAACGGCCTCAATCTCTATGAACTGGCGATGGACTGTCTGTATGCCGAATATGATGATGGTACCAACCGAAATCCCAGTTTCAGCGGCGGGACGTTTGTGCTGACCCTGTCCGGTCTGTCCGAAGGTCCGCACACCTTCATTACTTATCACAATGCTCCCTGGCCGGTCTCCCGATACAACCGTACGATTGCCCCCTGTAAAATTGATGTGGACGATGTGGAGCAATTGACCATTCAGCCCTCGCAGGATGTGACACAGGATAACGCAATTGCCAGCACCTTTTTCACCTTTCAGGCGACAGCAGGCCAGCCGGTTCGAATTAAACTGTCACCTGTGGGTGATCCTGCTACCCAGATTTGTACCGTAGTCCTCAATGGCTTTGAAATCGATAATCTGGCTTCCGTGGACAGCTACGCAACGGTCCCTGTTCCCGCTGATGGAGACGATCATGTCTTTGCCCACAATGACGACCCGCTGCCCGGCTCCGCAGGGAACGGATATGCTCAATTAAGCTGGACACCTTCGCCGTTTGCTGAATTTCACGATGTCTATTTCGGAACGAGCCTGGACGATGTTGCCAATGCGACACCTGCAAGCACAGATATCTATCGCGGACGTCAGTCCGCCTCCAATGCTGCCTGGGATGCGACTGCACTGGACAGCAAACAAACCTATTTCTGGCGCATCGATACCATCAAAACCGATGGCTCGATTACCAAAGGCATCGTCTGGCAGTTTCGCCCCCGTCACCTGGCCTATGCTGCTGCTGAGGGATACGGAAGGTTTGCCCGCGGGGGCAGACACGGCCGGATTATCGAAGTCACGACGCTGGCCGACTATAATCCCGATGCTGGAGAACCGATCTTGGATGGCAGTCTTCGCAAAGCTGTCGAAATCGAAAAAGGGCCTCGGGTTGTGGTTTTTCGCGTTGGCGGTACCATCTTTCTCAAGAAAAAGCTTATCATACCCGCCGATGGCGGCGATATCTACGTGGCCGGCCAGACGGCCCCGGGAGAGGGTATCTGTGTGGCCCGATATCCCTTCGGAATGCTGGGGGCCAAAGACGCCATCATTCGTTTTATTCGCACTCGCGTGGGGGATTATGCCCGGACGTCACTGGACGGCATGGGCATGGCCAGTTCCGACCACTGCATCATCGACCATTGTTCCATAAGCTGGAGTATTGACGAAGGCCACAGTTCCCGCTCGGCCCAAAATATCACATTCTCCCGTAATATCATCTCGGAGGCCCTCAATCATTCATACCAGTATGCCGACCATTCCTTTGCCGCCTCCATCAGCGGCAACCGCGGCAGTTATCATCACAATCTGCTGGCCCATTGCGCCGGCCGGAACTGGTCGCTGGCAGGAGGGCTTGACTCTACCAATAATTATGGCGGATATTGTGACATCCGGAACAATGTGGTTTATAACTGGCTCAACCGCACCACTGATGGGGGTGTGATGCGGTGTAATTTTGTCAACAATTTCTACATTCCCGGCCCGGCCACAACCCATTTTCTGCTGATGCGGCCGGATGGTGACCAGATGGGCACGGGCAATCCTCAAATGTTCTATATTGTCGGCAACAAGATGGAAGGTTATCTCCAGTACGATGCCGACAACTGGGATGGCGTATCACCTAATTATGCGACCGAGGCCCAGATTCGCAGCGATGTGCCGTTCTTTGAGTCATTTGTCACTACGCACACCGCCCAGCAGGCTTATACCAATGTCCTAAACGATGTTGGTGCTACCCGGCCCCAGCGGGATGCGATAGACACCCGCATCATTCAGGATGTAATCCATAAAACCTATACCTATCGCGGCAGTATCGATAAGCTGCCCGGCATCATCGACAGCCAGAACGATGTTGGAGGTTATCCTCAGCTTAAAGGCGGACCTGTCCCGCCCGATACCGACCATGACGGCCTGCCGGACTGGTGGGAAACACAACATGGCTTCAATCCCAGTTCCCCCCTGGGCCAGTATGAGGATACCCATGGCGACCCGGATGGGGATGGCTTTACCAATATGGATGAGTATCTCGAATATCTTGCCAACGGCGGCACGCAGTTTGAAACCTATAATTGCCTGGAGGGGATTACTGCGGACCTTAATGGCAACTGCCGGGTGGATTTAGAAGATTTTGCCATTATTGCCGGGGCGTGGAATACCCAGTCTGAGGCTGCCGACCTCAATGGTGACGGTCAAATTACACTTCTGGATATGGTCCAGATGGCCTCCGACTGGCTCCAGTGCAATCGCGATCCCGCCTCAGAATGCTGGCGAAGGTGATGGAAATAGAGAAAACGGATCGTCGCGGCCCAATCATACCCGTTGGGTGTATTTGCCGAAATTTTTCCGAAATTCCCGCAGGCTCATGCCTTTTTCTTTGTAAAAATATCGGGCAATGTGCTCGATGCCGGTGAATTCCATATCCATCGTAATCTGCTGGATCGAAAGGTCGGTTTCAGCAAGCAGGGTGCAAATATGCCCAATCCGTACCTTCTGGATTTCTTTGTGCACGGAATGTCCCCGTACGGCCATGAATTTCGTGTAAAGATTTCGGCTGGATACTGCGACTTCATTGGACACATCTTCTACGGAGATGGATTCTTTGAAATGGCTGCGTATAAACACCAGCGCCTTAGCCACATCCGGGTCTTCAACGGCCAGGGTATCGGTCGATTGACGCGGTACAACATGGGAAGGGGCGTGAGGGATGATTTGTCCCTTCATTTTCTCGCCCTGCATCAGGCGGTCCAGCAACTCTGCTGCCTCGTACCCGGCCTTTTCCGAGTGCAGGGCCACACTGGACAGCGGCGGATCGGTCAATTCGCAGATTAACGGATCGTCATCCACGCCCACCACGGCAATCTGTTCGGGCACCGGAATTTGTGCCGATTTGCAGGCTTCAAGAATCGAGCGCCCCATATCATCATTGCAGGCCATAATGCCTGCGGGTTTGGGCTGGGATATCAGCCAGTCGCTTAGCCGCTTCCGCTGTTTTTCCGAAGGGCTGCTGATTTGCTTGACGGAACTCAAGAAATGATCTGCCTGAAATCCTGCCCTTTGAATCCGTTCCCTAAAGCTGCTGTGGCGGTGGAGCGACCAGGCAAGCGTTTCAAAGCCGCAGTAAGCAAAGTGTTTAAATCCCCGTTCCAGCAGATGCTCGGCGGCGAGGACGCCGATTTTATCCGCATTGGTCAGAATGGTCGGGATTTTCGGATGGACCAGAGTCGGGGAGGTAACGATGGGGATTTTCAGGGACAGAAAATCTTCAATCCGCCCCGGTTCCCGCACAATGATGCCATCGGCGTTGATTTTTTTCAATTCAGACATGCGTATTTGGGATTGCCCCAGTTTCCCATAAAAAGGAGCCTCCCGGTAAAAACTCCAGGGACCGTGATGCCGGGAGTATTGTGCAATCCCCCGGATCAGCCCGCGTCCATAGGCATGGGTTGTTTCAATCAGCAGAATGACTTTGGGTGTCTTCTTCACAAATCCGCCGTAAATCGGGTTCTTTAGACTTTTGCATTCTATACCCAACGGGCATGATTATTCCGCGAGCAAAAAGAGCAAGTGGTTGAAGCTGCTGTACTTAGNNTGCTGGTCTTAGCCGCGACGAACCGGAAAATTTCAAGTAGGATCAGTATAAAACAAGTCAAAACGGCCGGCAAGGATATTTCTTAAAATGGTGAATTATTTTCTTAATATGGTTTTTCTATACAAGTCGCCCGTGTTATGCTTTAATCCGTTAAAATACAGTTAAAATATAGTATTATTTTGGAATAAATACCCAAAAGGACCGTATTGTGAAATCCAAAGAAAGAGTCCAACTGGCGCTGTCCCGAAAAGGTCTTCCCGACCGCATCCCCATTCAGTTCGATTTATGCAAAACGCTGATTGAGTATTATTCAAAGCAATTTCATATTAATCGCGGTTTCAGTTGGTCCTATTACGAAGATTTATCCTATCGTATATCTGCCAATGCGATTCGGACTCGTCTGGGCAGTGATTGCGTGGTGGTCGGCGGTACGGTGGCTGCGGATTTTGTACCTATCCCCGTGCAGGACGATATTACGATTAACGAATTCGGCATGAAAATGAAGCCGACACAGCTCTATGTCGAAGTGGTGGAGCCTCCATTAAAAACCGCAACCTCGATTCGGGACATCGAAACCTATTCTTTCCCAAATCCCAATGCTCCGGGCCGATTTGACAGGGCGATTCAGGACATTCAACGATACGGTAATGATTATTTTGTGATCGGCGACTGTGAGCTGAGTCTGTTTGAGCTGGCCTGGCAGTTGACCGGCCTGGAAACGCATCTGATGGCACTGGCGATGCAGGAAGATTGGCTGACGGTCCTCTATGATAAAGTCGAATACTGGACCACACAGATTGCCTTGAATCTGACTCGGATGGGGGTGGACGCCCTGTGGTTCGGAGAGGATTTGGGATCGCAGACCTCCACATTGATTTCCCCTGAGATGTGGCGTAAAACATTCAAACATCGATATATAAGGATGTTTGAACAGGTTAAAAAAGTCAATCCCAATGTGATTTTTATTATGCATTCAGACGGAGCGGTGGCGCCGCTTCTGGATGATTTTATCGAAATGGGGATCCAGGTCTATAATCCCGTTCAGCCGAATGTCCCCGGTTCAGATCCGAAAGAATTGAAATCCAGATATGGAGATTCTATTTCCTTTTTCGGCGGGATTGATCAGCAGGAATTACTGCCCACAGGTAACAAAGAAGCCATTCGAAAAGAGATTCGGTATCGCTGTGAAGCGCTGGGTGCCAATGGAGGATATCTGCTGGCCCCGGCCCATATCCTGCAGGCGGATGTTACGCCGGAAACGATTCAAGTGATGATTGATGCCGCTCGTGAATTTGGGCAATATTAACAATAATACAAAAACGACAGAATATCGTGTACTTTTTTAGTGAGGCAAACAATGAAAAAAGAGACTGTGGATAAAGATTCAAAGCATGGGGGAAATCAGGAGAACCTGCTGAGTCGCAATGCGTTTAAAATGAAGCTCAAGCCCGGCTTTGCGGCCGAGTACAAACGCCGGCATGATGAAATCTGGCCGGAGTTGAGCCAGGTGTTGAAAAAGGCAGGGATTTCGGATTACAGTATTTATCTGGACGAACAGACGAATACACTGTTTGCTTTTCAGAAACTGGCCCCCGGCCACACGGCCCATGATTTGCCCAAAGACCCGGTTGTCCGGAAATGGTGGGATTATATGTCCGATATTATGGAATACAACCCGGACCATACGCCGGTGGCGATTTCTCTGCATGAAATGTTTCACATGGATTAGACAGAATCTGACGAAAACAAAGATTGGGGTATAAAACGATGAAGCGAATGATAATGTCTGGTTGGTTAGCGGGTCTGCTTTTATCAGCCTCTTTACCTGCGGCGGAAACGAATCCCGCCGGGAATCCTCCCAACTGGGGACAGCGTAAATCGGTCTCGTGGGAGGTTTTGACGCAGGATTTCAAGAATCCCGATATGATTTATGCGCCGTTTATCTTCTGGTTCTGGGATGAACCGCTCAATGCCGATAAAATGGCCGAGATGTCGCGGGTCATGTGTTCCGAGGGATTCAGCCCCGGCTATGCCCATGCCCGCAATTCGATGGTCGGGACTCCCGACCTGCCGGATGAGGAATGGCTGGGCGATAAATGGTTTGATGCCTTTGGCAGTGCACTGAAAGAGGCGGAAAAACATAATAACTATTTGGGTTATTGTGATGAATACTGGTGGCCCAGCTTTCAGGCCCACGGGCGCGTGCTCAAGCAGTATCCGGAACTGAAAGCCGAATCCCTGAATTGGCAGATTCTCAAGGCCGCCGGGGGAACGGAAGTCCAGGTGCCGGCCTCATTCTTTGCCGTTGCCGCACAGGTGGACAGCCCCGATGGAAAAAAGCTGCCTCGCGAGCCTCTGTACGGCACATGGATTTGGCATCCGGATGCCCAGCCCGATGCGCATACCTGCTGGTTCCGCAGGGTGTTTGACATCCCCCAGGGCAAGACGGTTACTGCCGCAAAAATGATCATGACCGCTGATAACGCTTTTGTCCTGTATGTCAATGGGCAGCGAGTCGGCGAAAGCACTGTCTGGATGAACGCTTCCTCCTTTGATCTGAGCAGGGTGCTCGCGGCAGGCAAAAATGTCCTCGCTGTCGAGGCTAAAAATGTTGATGGGCCGTTTGGACTGATTGCGGGGATGGTTGCGGAGTTTGACGACGGAACGGCCCTGGAGATTCATTCCGACAAGACCTGGCTTGCTTCGCTTTCCCCGGCCGAGGGTTTCGAGCGTCCGGGGTATGATGCATCCGCATGGGCATCTGCCAAAGAGATTGCCCAGGCCGGTGCCGGCCCGTGGAATTCCATCGGCAATTTTGAGCAGCCCGCGACGATTCTGGGCAAGACCGTCCAGATTGTTGGTTCGGGCCAGGCTTTTACATGGAAGGCACCTCGGGATGGGACATGGCAAATCTATGTCTTCAACACATATCACGCCCCCGGCATCGATGGCGGGACGGTCAATACGATTGATGATCGCCTCGGCGATGCTTTTGTTGAGATTGCCCTGGAACCCTACGCCCGGCGTTTGGGCGATAAACTCGGCAAATCCATCCCCGGCGACTTTATCGACAATGAAGGCGATTACGGCAGGGGGCTGGCGTGGTCCGATGCACTGGACAGGCAATTCAAGCAGCGGTACGGACAAGACATCCGTCTGGCCATGCCGCTGATGGTGAATCAGGATGCCGAAGGGCTTTACGCACGGGTGCGCTGGCAATGGTTTGACCTTGTGTCGGACCTGTATGCCGACAATTTCCGTGCCATCACCGATTGGCACGAAAGGCGCGGCATGTACACCACGGCCCATGTCTGGGAAGAAGGCCTGCCTCCGCAAATCAACGCCGTCGGCGACCACATGAAAATCCTGCGGGCCTTGACCATGCCAGGCCAGGACTGTCTGGGAAGAAAACCGCTTCGCGTGCATGATTTCAAGGAAATCAAGTCGGTGGCGGAATTCGGCAATGTGCGTGCGGCTACCGAACTAATGGGCGCCGGTGCGTTTGAAGGCAAACCGTGGGGGACGTTTAACCCGGTTTTCCTGAAGCAGGCGGTTAATTCCATCACCGCCTGGGGTATGAGTCATGTCATTCCTCACGGCGTATTCACGACTCGCAAACTGACGGGCAATCCCTGGCCGCCGGACTGGTATTCGGACAATCCGATGTATCCTTATCTGGATTGCTGGACGGATTTTACCCGGCGTGCCAGCTACATCAACTCCATGGGATGTGCCGTCCCCGATGTGCTTCTGTATAATCCCATGGAATCAGCGTGGATTAACGCTGAGGCCGCAGTGCTGGATGCTGAAATGTGGTCCATGCCGGAAAATAACCCGGGCGGCAAACGAATCAATGCGATTGACAAAGTCTATGCAGCGGCAATCGATGAACTGACCGAGGCACGTGTCGAATTTCTGATTGGCGACCGGTATTATCTCAAGCAGATGGAGGTGAAAAACGGCATGCTGGTTCGGGGTGAGTTTTCATTCCGGACGCTGGTTCTTCCGCCGCTGGATATCCTGACGCTGGAGGCCGCACGGAAAATCGTTGATTTTGCGAAAGCTGGAGGGCATGTATATGCACTGGGCGAACTGCCCGCAGCATCGGCAGAAAACGGCATGAACGATCCGGCCATAAAACAATTGATGGATACATTGAAAACACTGCCGGTTTTTTCGGCATGTCCGGATGGATTAAAGTCCTCAATCGCCAGCGGAGCAGCAGGACTGGAAAGTCCAGTCAAATTTACTTCCGGCCAGTTTACGATGCTTCAGCACAGACGGCGCATCAACGGCAAGGACTTCTTCTGGCTGGTCAATAATACCGAACAGCAGCAGAATTGCGAAGTCCTGATTCACAGAGTAAAAGGCGCCGCTTCGATATGGGATTGCGAAAACGGCCAAGTCCGACCGGTTACTTCAAAGGACGCTGCCGACGGAAGCAGGCTGACACTTCGTTTCAAACCGCTGGAAGCCTACTGGCTGGTGTTGGACCCCGCGCAGCCCGCTAAAGTGGTTCCTGCAGAACCGGAAAAGAAAGAGGTTCTTACCGTTACCGGTCCGTGGAAAGTCACCTTTGACGCCAAAATTCAGCCGACAATGGAGTTTCCATCAGCCCCGCCCGCCGAATTTAAAGCGGGTGTAGAAAAACCTCTGGAGGACTGGAAGGCC
>DLFY01000328.1:0-9663 GCA_002482415.1 Phycisphaerales bacterium UBA7708 | reverse complement strand
TGATGGACTATACGAAGACCATCCAAATGGACAAGGTTGATAAGCCGATGTTCCTCGATTTGGGCAGGGTCTGTCACGCAGCCGAGGTCTGGGTCAATGGCAAGCCGGTTGGGATCAGGCTCTGGGGTCCGTATGTCTATGACATTAGCAATTCGCTCCGCCCCGGAACCAACGAAATCCGCATTCGTGTTGCTAATCTCATCAATAACAGTTATGGAGATAGTGAGGAATCAGGCCTGTTCGGCCCGGTTGTCGTGAAGGCTGCTGATTGATAGAATGCATCAGAAGACCTGTTGGTCTGTAAACAATCCGCCCCGAAAAAGGTGTCAGTACAGGGGCTGACACCTTTTTCATTCGGCCTTTGCAACAGCGGGAATCTGCCCGCCAAGCTCCTGTTGAAGCTGGGCATAGATCAATTCACTCTCGCGGGTCAGACTGATGCCGCCAAATTTGTCCACGATGTCTTTGTATCGGGTCAGTGCCGTCTTGGGATCCGTGTGGCGAATCATCTGGGCAGCCGTGATTTTTTCTCGCAGCTTCGTGTTGACGCTGGCAAGCACCTTGCAGGCACACAGCTTTTCAGTGCACCCGCAGTTTTTGGCATGGCCTTCCAGTGCAGTATAAGCCTCGACAAATTGTGCACCGCCGCACAATTTGATTCGCAAATAAGAATACCGTCCCAGGTCCACTCCCTCCAGCAGCGGTTTCGGCGCGGCGGCAACCGCCTGTTTTATCACCGCTTCACATTTCGCATCGCGGGGATTGCCGCACCACAGGAATTTGCCCTCATGGCTGATGACAAAGGCCGTCGGAATGCTTTGTACTCCCCAACTGTCGCCAATACCGCTGTCCATGCCGACATGATAATTAATCTCTTTTTTTGTGACAAATTCGCTGACAGTATCAGCCGACCGGTCCTTGGAAAGCCCGATAAAAATAACATTACGGTCTTCATACTTTTTGGCCAGCGACTTGAAATGGGATATCTGGATTCTGCACGGCCAGCACCACGTTGCCCAGAATTCCACCACCCGCACACACGAATTCAATTCCTCGCCGGCGGGTGGATTTTGCGTAACCCACTGCACGGCCGAAAGGTCCATTTTTTTGCCGGAATCACCGCTGGCAGTCACCATACCCAATAAACAAAAAATTGCCCCTGCCAGAACAAAGTTGCCAGGTTTCATTACAGGAATACTCCGAATTACAACTTTCGATTAATTTACTATTTTAACAGTCTTGAAGTTGTCATCATACGGTGGTTTGTTGTATATCGGCAGTCCACCCCGGCCGGCATGAGTCCGCTTTATCCAGTAAAAAAAATCCAATTTGTACCTTGGCCCTGCAAAACAAAGCAAAAAATGGTACACAATATCAACTTTGGAGCAGTCAGGCGGATTCTGCTTATAGGGTTATTCTCCGGTGTCGTTATCCTTATTTTTCCCTATTTTGTCAAAGCACAACAAAGCGGTAATAAATAATGGAACAATAAAAGAGGGCGATTTGTATAAAGCCTTAGTGTTGCCCGGTGTCGTAGCCGGACAAATGGAAGTGGGTAATGTCAGTGGAAGGGAGACTAAAATGCGAAGGTTTAATAAATTCTCTGTGCATACGAATCGGTCGGTCGTATTGTTGCTGGCCGGATTTGGTTTATACATTAGCGTGAATGCATGGGCCGTACCTGTTTTGGATGGTACGCGTGATGTCTCGTATGGCTCGGCGGTGGCGGTTCAGACCGTTCAGACTCAGTTTGGCGATAACAATAGCGAACTTGACGCCGCCTATGCGACGGTGGAAGGCGGCATGCTGTATCTGATGCTGACCGGGAATCTCGAAAACAACTTTAACAGGCTCAACATTTTCATCGATTCACATGCCGGCGGACAGAACGTTATACAGAATAACGCAAACAATGGCGGTACCAATCCTGAGAACGACAATTGGGCCGGCAAACATGCAGGTATGACTTTCGATAGCGGCTTCGAAGCCGATTACATGCTGTCGCTGCGAAATGGCAGCTTTGGCGGCAACCGCTTCGATATCGACTATGCCGTGGTTGGCGGGGGACTTGGCAATTTCCTGGCTGCCACGGATGTTTTCGGCGGTACCACCACCGGGTCAAACGCCTCTGCGCTGGCCAACGGTATCGGGGTTGCTTTTAACAACAGCAATGCCGCAGGGATTCTCGGCGGAACCGGGGCCGCTAATCAGGCCGCCGCACTTGCAGTGGCCACGGGCATTGAGCTGGCAATTCCGCTGTCGGCGATCGGCAATCCCAATACTGTCTTCAAGATTAGTGCCATGGTCAACGGCAGCAATCACGACTACCTGTCCAACCAGTTCCTCGGCGGCCTGCCCGCCGGCACCGGCAATCTTGGGGGTGATGGTGCGGGTGGATTTACAGGCTCTCTGTCAGGCATTGACCTGAACCAGTTTGCGGGATCTCAATATTTCAGAGTCGCTGTGCCCGAGCCGGCAGCCATGGTCATCCTGGCTCTGGGAGGGTTGCTGCTGCGCCGCCGGAGAGGATGAAAACCGCAGGCAGTTCGAATAGAATCAGGTTCGGTTAGTACTCTGTGCTGACTTTTTAATCTGTTTGCCGCTATAGACGTGTCTTTGAAAATGTGGTACAGTGTGAAAAACTGTTTTTCACAGGAGCCATACGATGAGACAAGGCAAATGGATTTCAGGAAGGCATGAAAGCGCTGTTCATGTGATTTTGATTCTTTTGATTCTGATGGCGGCGTTTCATGGCCCAGCACTGGCCGCAGACCCCGTCAGTGTGACATCCCTCCGCTGTGAATTCCGCGACAACCCGCTGGGTATTGATAGCCGCCAGCCTCGGCTGAGCTGGATTCTCAAGCCTGCCAGTCCGGCTTTTCGCGGTCTCAACCAGACTGCATATCAGGTCATGGCCGCATCCTCCGCAGACGTTCTTGCCAAAGACCAGCCTGACCTCTGGGACAGCGGAAAAGTTGAATCCGACCAAAGCGCCTCCGTGGTCTATGCTGGCAAACCGCTTGTCTCCGGCCAGCAGGTCTTCTGGAAAGTCCGCATCTGGGACAACGCCGGTCAGTCATCCCCCTGGAGCCAGCCTGCAACCTGGACGATGGGACTGCTCAAACCCGAGGATTGGAAAGCCGAGTGGATCATGTCCGCCGGTGCCGACAGGCGTGCCGCACGCGGCTACCATGCCGCCGAGGCCGACCGGGAAGACGACACCAAGTGGGTGCAGGTGGATCTGGGGCAGGTCGTGCCGATAGAAACCATCCGCCTGCTGCCGATGCGTCATGCCGACAAAGACGGCTTCGGCTTCCCGATTCGTTTCAGGGTGGAAATTGCAAACGAGCCGGAATTTAAGCAGCCGATACTGATTGCCGACCACACCGCCGACGATTTTGTCAATCCCGGCGTTAAGCCTGTCGAATTGGATGCCCGCAATACCAGCGGCCGCTATATCCGACTGACCGCGACCAAACTCGGTAAATACACGACCAAATATTGCCTGGCCCTTAATCAAATCAAAGTCCTGTCCAAGGGCAAAAATGCAGCCGTAGGCGCCGCAGTCACCGCAAAGGACACCGTTGAGCAATTTGGCTGGGGTAAAAGCCTCACCGATGGCAAAGGGCTGCTTGATCTCGAACAAAAATCCGGCAAGGCCTATGCCGCGACATTACTCCGTCGCGATTTTACCGTCAAGCCCGGCCTGACCCGTGCGGTTGTGTTTGTCTGCGGACTGGGCCATTACCAGATGACCCTCAACGGCCGGAAAGTCAGCGACGACCTGCTTTCCCCCGGCTGGACCAATTACAAAAAGACCTGCCTCTACGACACTTATGACATCACCGGCCTGCTCAAGGAAGGCCCCAACGCCGCAGGCCTTTCGCTCGGCAACGGCATGTATAACGTCCCCGGCGGACGCTATATCAAATTCGACGGCTCCTTCGGCCCGCAAAAAGCAATTGCCCACCTCCGGCTGGACTACACCGACGGTTCCACCCAGACTATTGTCACGGATGACACATGGCGTACCCATCCCGGCCCCGTAACCTTCACCTGTGTCTATGGCGGCGAGGATTACGATGCCCGCCTCGAACAGCCCGGCTGGGATGCCCCGGGTTTCAATGCCTCTGCCTGGGACGCCGCACAAATCACCCACGGCCCCGGCGGCCAGCTCAGGGGGCTTTCCTGTGCCGCACCGCCGATTCGTGCCTTTGATATCCTCAAACCGGTCCATGTCACGGACCTCAGTCCCGGCATAAAGGTCTATGACCTCGGACAGAACGCCTCGATCCTGCCCCGTCTGACCGTTACCGGCCCGGCGGGTGCCACTGTCAAGGTCGTCCCCTCCGAATTGGTACGACCCAACGGCGACATCGAAGACGTCGCCTGCGGCGGCAATTCCTATCTGACTTACACCCACGACGGCGGCCCGGCCCGAACCTGGCAGCCGACCTTCTATTATCGCGGCGCCCGCTACCTGCGGGTCGAATGTTCCAAAGATGCCCAGCTTGAGTCCATCGAAGGCGTGGTCGTCCATTCTTCATCCACCCCCGTCGGCGAATTTGCCTGCTCCAATGACTTATTCAACCGTATTCACACGCTTGTCCGCTGGGCCCAGCGCAGCAATCTGGTCAGCGTGATTACCGACTGTCCCCATCGCGAAAAGCTCGGCTGGCTGGAGCAGTACCATCTCAACGGCCCCTCCCTCCGCTATGAATTCGACCTGGCAGCCCTGTTTACCAAAGGCACCAATGACATGGCCGACTCCCAGCTCCAAAACGGCCTGATGCCCAATATTGCCCCCGAATATGTCATCTTTCCGCAGGGCGGAGAGACTCAATTCCGCGAATCGGTCGAATGGGGGGCGGCCCTCATCGAGGTCCCCTGGCAGCAGTACCTCTGGTCGGGCGATATCGAGCTGATGCGTCGCTTTTACGGTCCGATGAAACGCTATTTTGACTATCTGGGCACCTTTGCCCCCGATGGTATTCTTTCCATTCGCGGGAGCCTCGGCGACTGGTATGACATTGGCCCCGCCGGCCCGGGCAAATCACAGCTTACGCCGGTGGATTTGACGGCCACCGCCATTTATTATGAATGTGCCGGTATCCTGTCCCGTGCGGCCAGGCTGCTGGGCTATCATGACGATGCCGCCGCTTTCACCCGCCGTGCTGAAGTCATCCGGGCCGCCTATAACAAAAAATACTTCAACTCCCAGACAGGGTGCTACGCCACCGGCTCCCAGACCGCCAACGCCATGTCGCTGGTCACAGGCCTTGTCGAGGAAGCCAACCGCCAGTCCGTCCTCAACGCCATCGTCAGCGATGTGCAAATCCGCGGCCTGACGTCCGGCGATGTCGGCTACCGCTACCTGCTGCGTGCCCTGGCCGACGGCGGCCGGTCGGATGTGATTTATCAGATGAATAACCAGTCCGAAAAGCCCGGCTACGGCTATCAGTTGAAAATGGGGGCGACCAGCCTGACCGAGGCCTGGGATGCCGGCCGCGCCTCCTCGCAGAATCACTTCATGCTCGGCCAGATTATGGAATGGTTCTATCACGACCTTTCCGGCATCCAGCCGGACCCCGCCGCCCCCGGCTTCAAAAACATCATCATCAGGCCCGCCATCCTCAAAGACCTCCAGTGGGTCAAAGCCGATTATGATTCCGTGTACGGCCGCATTGAAAGCCACTGGACCTGCAAGGACGATACCCTGACCTTAAACGTCACCATCCCGGCCAACACCACCGCCCTGGTCTATGTCCCGGCCCGGGATGCCGCCGCCGTCAACGAAGCAGGGCAGTCCGCAACACAATCTTCCGGCGCCGTCTTTGTCCGCACCGAAGGCCATTGCCTGATCTATAAAATCCAATCGGGCAGCTATTCCTTCACCGCCTCGCTGCCGAAATAAACTGTGCAGACTTTGTTGTGGACATAAATGATATTTATTATAGAAGGTTTCATAAATGGATTATTCACTATACAAACTTTTGGAAGAATTGAGTCAACACCACTTGTACTTTACAGTTGCCTCGCAAGAATCCGACTCTATTGTCGTTGGGGTCGATGTTCCGGGGCAGCATTGGAAAATAGAATTTTTCGCATCCGGCAAGATAAAAACGGAGATATTTAAAAGCAACGAAGACTCTTTTGGCGAGGAAGAAAAATTAATCGACCTGCAAAAAATATTAAACATAAATATTGATGGCATTTTGAAATCACAAGTTGGGTTTGAAAAATTATTTGCTATGCTCAATCAGCTGCACCTTGTTAAAAAGAATATTTCTATGGCCATGCACCGAGAAGGCGATTGTCCTGTCATGGTTAAGGTGGAGATTCCGGGCCAATATTGGGAAATCGAATTCTTCGAATCCGGCGAAGTCCAAATTGAAGTATTTATCAGCGACGGCAAGATATATGACCAAGAGATACTGCCAGAACTCATAAAAGAGTTTGCTGATTAAAGCAGGTGGTGTGGACCTTGTCCACACGCTGTTAATTTCCAAATGGAAAATCGAAAATGGAAAATTTCCATTCTCGGTTTTCTACTTCATAGAAACAAATCCAAATAGCCACAGATAGACGATGGCTATTTGGATTTTTGCTTATTTTTTATGCCGGTAAATTCTTTGCCGCAAAGTCCCAGTTCAGCAATTTAGCAATCACCGCCGCGACATGATCGGCCCGCCGATTCTGATAATCCAGATAATAGGCGTGTTCCCATACATCAATCGTCAGCAGGGGCTTGGCACTCTGTGTCAGCGGTGTTTCGGCATTGGACGTCTTGACGATCTTCAGCCGTCCGTTATCGGAGACCAGCCATGCCCACCCGCTGGCAAACTGTGTCACCGCGGCCTCCGCAAGCGCCTTGGTGCACGCCTCGACGCTGCCGAAGTCGGCCTCGATTTTGGACCGCAGCGCGGCCGGAACCTCGCATCCGCCGGGCTTGAGACTCTTCCAGTAGAAGGTATGATTCCATGTCTGTGCGGCATTGTTGAACAATCCCGTCGCTTCGGCCTTGCCTGCCGTTTCACACACGATCTGTTCCAGCGGCATCTTCGCATACGGCGTATTTTCGATCAGTCGATTCAGATTATTTAAGTACCCCCGGTGATGCTTATCGTAATGAAAACTCAGCGTGCGGGCCGAAATCACCGGCTCCAGGGCATTTTCGGCAAACGGCAATGGCTCCAGCACAAACGGCGCCGCCGCTGCTTCGCCTCCAGCCGCGGCCCCTCCGCCCATAGCCATTGCAGCACCGGCGGTGACGGATGCGGCAATAAATTCACGACGATTCAGCTCAGATTTGGATTGTTTTTCATTCCTGTCCATGGTTTTCTCCTGTATAACCGGGGTTCACTGTTTATGTGCCCTGATTATACGCACTTTATCCATCCGATGCAAGCCATGTCTTTGGGACAGACTGTTCCAGGCTGTTTATATGATTTATTGCGGCTGAGCCTGGCCGGCAGCCTCGATGAAAAACTGTCGAATATCGGCATCGGATTTGCCTATTCCCTCAAGGTATTCAAGCGTTATTTGATCCGATGTAAGTTTTCCGTCCGGTATGAGGTTGAGTTTGCTCAGGGCAAGCTGCTTAATCCGAGGCTTCTGGTCCTGAGTCGAGACCAGAAACAGGGGCCCATCGCCAAGATCGTATGAGGTGTCGCCGATTTTAACCTTGCCGGTCTTGCCGTCTGTGGTGAGGCATTCCACGGTATGACTGCCGACCTTGCCCTGATAGCGTGCGCTGCCTTTCGGGTCGCCGGGCTGTCGGGGCAGGGTCCCATGGCTGCCGCCGGCCCCATCGCTCCAGACCACAAACGCGGCACCATCATTCCATACATAGATATGGACGTCCGCGCTGTCGATTCCCGGCACAGCCGAATGATCCAGCCCGGAATGGGACCAGGACAAATTTTTCGCCCCGCGTGTCGGGGCTTGGCGAAATTCGCATCCCATAAAAAGGAAAGATACAACCAGCAGCATGGCAAAAAGGATGGGCACACAGTTCATTCGTCGAGTCGATTTCATAACATCTCCTGTCAATAATTTAATTGAAATTATCTATTTAAACGTATAAAACACCGCCGCTGTTCNNTCGAAGATACAAGGCCTGAATAAACGCATCTCTCGACACGCTCTTCGCCGGTTGTTATCTTTATCCGATGCCGTTTGGCATTTATTTGGGCTCAATCTGCAAGTCTATGGAAGTGCCATGAATCAGCGTATTATACACCGGAGAAAACTGTGCCAGCCGTTTGAGCCGTTCCATATTCTTCTCGTCGGATTTAATTCGAAAATGAACCCGGATATTTTTGTATTGTCGGGGTACTTTATTGGATATGCCCAGAAAGCCCCGGAGGTCCAAATCCCCTTCAATCTCCGATTCCAGTTCTTCGATATGAATACCCTGAACGGCCGCATGAGCTACAATCGAGGTGGTCAGACATCCGGCCAAAGCATTCAGCAAATGCTCTACAGGATTGGGCGCCGAATCGCGTCCTGCCAGCACAGGGGGCTCATCACATTCCAGGACAAAATTCTTTTGATGCTGATGTTCCTGTTTGGCTCCATAAAACGTGGTGATGGAGGAGCAATTACGATCTCCGTCTATCCACGTGTTGCGAACACGAAATTTGCAAGCCCCCAGTTCAGGCTGTTCCTGAATGGCATTCACCGTTTCACGGAGAGTATCCAGGTTAATTCCATTAATCGTATTGATTGTATATGTCTTAGTCATTTTCAATATCCTTTATACAGTTTTATGTGTATTTAATCACTATTAGTTACCACGTTCAGCTTAATATGCGGTTCAACTTAAAATATTTTTTCGGGAGTTCCATAGGGGAAATCCTTATAATTATCACAGAATTTCCTTATATAGCCGCATCTCGGTCGAACAATTTCATTCAGGAGCAGTCAGATATTGGCGTTATGTTTTTCGTTTACGGTCAGCGGAAATGCGTATATGATGGAAGAGCGAAAACAGTTTTTCAAATACTCATCAGAAAGCAGAGAACGGCAATGCGAGTTTTTGATTCGACACAATTAGAACAGATTCGGCGGGGCGGGGCGGTCAGTATCGGCAACTTTGACGGCCTGCACCTGGGGCATCAGGACATTTTGCGGGCGTGCCGGGAGATATGTCCGGCCGGGCCGGTGACGGCAATGACCTTCGAACCGCACCCGGCGGCGATATTGCATCCTGAAAAAGCCCCAGGCGTGCTGAGCCCCTTGCCGATGAAAATCAAGCTGCTCGAACAGGCTGGCGTGGACCAGCTTGTGGTCATTACCGACAGCCTGCGACTCCTGAATCTGTCGCCAAAGGATTTTGTCGATGAATTCCTGATGAAAACCGCAGGCCCAAAAGCCGTGGTCGAGGGGCCGAATTTCAGCTTTGGATATGGCCGTAGCGGCAATGTACAGGTATTGCGTCAACTTGGGCAAGGTTGGGGATTTGAGGTAGTCGAGGTGCCGTACCGGGAAATCCATCTCGATTCGGACCGGCGGTCGGTAGTCTGTTCGAGCTCCCTGATTCGCCGTCTGCTGGAAAAAGGCGAGGTTCAGGAAGCGGCAAGCATTCTGGGCAGACGATATCGACTAATCGGCAAAACCATTCCGGGACGCGGGGTGGGCCGGGAGCTGGGGTTCCCAACG
>DLFY01000329.1:2071-31719 GCA_002482415.1 Phycisphaerales bacterium UBA7708 | reverse complement strand
GATGCAACCAGCAGAAGCAGCCCGACAACCAGCAGCGAACGCGTTTTACTGCTGGTGCCCTTCCATTCGCCAAGCATCACGCCCAGAAGGGAACTGAACAGAATCGCACTGGCCATCAGTACCGACCAGCCGACATAAGCCGTCGGCCCCATGGCCGGTTCACCGGTTTTAAAGCAGATAAACTGTGAACACCAAATGGCACCCGCAATGGCGGCAAACAGGAAATTGCCCGCTATGGGGGCATCCTTTTTGGTATAATCCGCGGTGGTCTTATTCTTGAAATTCAGGAACAGACACCACAGAAAATTCACTGCAAAACCACCCAGCAAAGCTACGACCAGAACGGGAATTCCGCGCCATGTCCGGCTTGTCAATGTTTCCCCGGCCGCCGCTTTGGGCAGAAGCCAGAAACCTTTATCCTTGTCGTAGACTGCACCGGCTGCGCCGACCATATCCTGCGGCACAGCTTTTTCATCCCCCTTAACGAGCATCGATGCAGAACCGTACTGTGCTTTTAATTCGATATCCGGACCACCCTGCAAACCGAAATTCAGCGAGGCGCTCATCAGGCCGGAAAACAAAACAACCAGAATGCCTTTTTTGAAATTGAATTCGGCGACAGCCTTCTTCTTTTCTTCTTCCGGCAGTTCATTTTCCTTGCTCATCCCGGCCATACCGACAAATACAATACCGGCAATCGAAACCAGCACGCCGATGAAAGATGTAATACCGGCACCCGGCTCGAACAATAAACCGATTTCCTTATTGATGATCTTGGGGATGATCGTCCCGGCTGCCGAACACAAACCGCATCCCAGTGCCAGACCAAGTCCCACGCCCAGATACCGAATCATCAATCCCCACGTCAGGCCGCCAATTCCCCAGGCCGCACCGCACAGGCAGATATAACCGAGAATATTCATCGGAGTTGTTTTCAACACCGCCAGTGCATTGGGGGCTGTGGCCAGCATCAGCACACCCGGCACAATCAGCAGGGCAAACAGGGCATAGACCGCCCAATAGCTTTCCCATGCCCAGTTTTTCACTTTTTTGAACGGCAGATAAAACACCGCCCCGGCCAGGCCGCCCAGCGTAAATATGACAATTCCCAGCGCCGGATTAGCCGTCATTTCAGCAAGAAGTACGTTTGACATCGTGTTCTCCTTAAGCGTTTCAGATTATGAACGTTGGGACAATACATCCGCCTCATACTGCTTGACTTCGGCAAACCAGGCAGGACCGACCGGCACATTTTTCTTCATGCAGTAGTAATCCCATACCGCGCCAAACGGCAGCGTCTTGAGTTCTTCCATACAGGCCAGCCTGCCGGTAAATTCCATCTTCTGTTCCATCCTCTTGAGCGTGTCATACGGCTCCAGCAGGGCATACAGCAGGGCTTTAATCATATTCCGCGTACCGATCACCCAGGCGGCAATCCGGTTGATGCTGGCGTCAAAGAAGTCCAGACCGATATGCACCTTATCCAGCTTGCCGCTGCGAACCAGTTCCTGGGCAATGGCAAACAGTTCGTCATTGAGAATCACCACGTGGTCGCTGTCCCAGCGAACCGGGCGGCTGACATGCAGCAGCAGTTCCGGGCAGAACATCAGCACCGAGGAAATCTTTTCAGAAATCATTTCCGTCGGGTGATAATGGCCCGCATCGAGGCAAAGCAATTTCTGGCGGCTGACGGCATAGCCCATATAGAATTCATGCGAACCGACCGTGTAGCTTTCAGCCCCAATACCGAAAAGCTTGGATTCCACGGCATCGAGATTCAATTTGGGATTGATCTTTTCAGCAAAGATTTTGTCCAGCGAGTCAGTCAGCCGCTGACGGGGACTGGTACGGTCGGCGGGGATATCCTTATAGCCATCGGGAATCCAGAAGTTAGTCACCGCGGGCGTTCCGAGTTGTTTGCCCATGGCGGCGGCAATCTTGCGGCAGGCGATACCATGTTCTATCCAGAAATTGCGAACACCCTTGTCCGGATGGCTCAGCGTAAATCCATCGGCGGCCAGCGGATGAGAAAAATAGGTCGGATTAAAATCCATCCCGAGTTTATTGGCTCTGGCCCAGTCAATCCAGCTCTGGAAATGCTTGGGCTGCATCTCATTGCGGTCGATATATTTGCCGCCGTTGTCGATATAACAGGCATGGAGATTCAGGCGATGCCGGCCGGGAATCAGGCTCAGGGCCTTCTCCACATCCATACGAAGTTCATCAATCGTACGGGCCTTGCCGGGGTAATTGCCGGTGGCCTGAATGCCGCCGCCGGACAGTTCCGCGCCGACTTTTTCATACCCCCCCACATCATCGCCCTGCCAGCAATGCAGGGATATGGGGATTTTGGCCAATTTCGCCATGGCCCGGTCGGTGTTGACACCTATCTCGGCATACTGCTCTTTGGCCAACTGATACGCACGTTCGATATTCTGTTTCTTCATCCTGATTCTCCTTGTCCAAGTAATATTTTTCAATAAAGGCCTGATTGATCTGATTATCCCATTTGTTTTTTACGATACGATTCCACTTCCCAGTTTTCAATGAACGCCCTGGCACGATCCGACATGAATTGAATCCCGCCAAAAGCCCTGGCATAGTGCATAATCATCGCCCCGTCAATCGCCAGTTCCAGTGCCAATTGAGCGGATTTGGGACTTGTCCCAAGACCATAAACCGCATCGTCTGTAATCACAACCGCCGGCTCATAACCCCGCTGCTGAACAAACGCCGCAACACCTTCTTTTGTCGGGTTTCCGATATACGGAAAGGATTTTGAATACACAATATGATCCGGCGAAATCGGCCCCTCGGCGGCGGCAAATCGTTCGACGCCGGCTATAAATGCAGAATGTTCAGCGGAGAAGACCTTGCCGAACGCGTCTCTGGCACAAGCCAGCTTTTCCGCCGACAAAGGCCGCACTGCGGGAAATTCAACCGCTACAGAGGCTTTCACATATTCTGCCTTTAGAATAGCAAAGACATCTGCATATAATTGTTCGATGTGCTTATCACAATTGGCCGAGATAAAGATCCCGTGATTTTCCAGCAGAATAATTTCAGGCTGTTTGCCATAGCGCCGCTGGTAGGCGAGGATTTCTTTGCGAACTTGCATGCATAGCGTATATCCCGGGTCAATATAATCAATCCACAGTGCCTTGGGGAAGAGTTTTGCAGCCGTAACCTTGCCCTGCTTGGCACAACAAAGACCATTGACCATGGCCGGGTGCGTGTGAACCACAAAACGGGCATCCAGCGACTCATGCAGCGGCGCCTCAACTGAAGGCCTGCCTTTGCTGCCAGGGGATACCGCGGCGGCCATAATATCCTTGACTAAAGCCTCGCGAGCCTGGGGGTCAGCGGGTGTGGGTGTGCTGTAAAGTAATGCCAGTTTACTTCGGTCAATTGCTACGAAATCTTCGGGCTTAAGACCGCTTAAAACCGTGCCGGAAGGTTTCACCCAGACTGTTTGGGCGTCTTTAGCAGATGTGTTTCCCCCGCCCCCTTTGACATAATCCGAGGTTCCAAACTGATGTGACAGCCTGGTTATAGTCGCAAGTAAATCCAAACAATCATCTCCTTTCGCACTGAAGATATAGTGGCTATTGTGGATGATTGTAGCTGGACGGCGGGCTTAGTCAAACCATTTTTTGCGACAATATTTTGTCTTTTTGCGACACATGCAGAAGTCTCTATTATATTGTACACCAGAGACTTGTATTCATTGCATCATTTTCAGTGCGACCAAAGATTGCTCGTTCAGATTACCTGCCTTACCTGCCCTGGTCCTGTCAGGCAAATTTCTCTTTTTCTTTTTGATGCAGAACTGTCCAGGCTTCACGTCTGAAAAACCACCCGAGTCCAACCGCACGGACCATCCAGTCCATGGCCGTGGACAGCCACACCCCCGCCAATCCCATATTCAGGTGATACGCCAGCAGCCAGACACCGCCCAGCCTGCAAACCAGCATGCTGACAAATGCCACATACATCGGCGACCGCGTATCCCCCACACCCCGCAAGGCACCAATAAAGATAAAGGTAATCGCCAGAAATGGTAGTTCTATGGCCGATAAACGCGTCGCCATGCCCGCCAACTCAACCACCTCCGGCGTGGCTCCAAACAGCCGAGCAATCTGTGGACCAAACACAAGAAACACCAGGCACAATATGACCATTAACACACTGACAGCGGCAATGATTTTTTTGACGGCAATCTTGGCAATTCTTGGCCTGCCGGCGCCAATCGCCTGTCCGGTAATTGTGGTCGTGGCAACCGCCAGCCCCCAGGCCGGCATGATCGCCACGTTCTCAATCTGCATGGCGATCTGGTGAGCCGCCAAAACAGTGGTACCCAGATTCGTAACCATCACCATAAACAGCATATAATAGACTGAATTCATCCCCCGCTCAATATAGGCCGGCCAGGCCAGGTAGCAGATACGCCCAAGCACTTTTTTTTGAATCGGCCAGAAATGCTGCCATTGCAGATGAAGCCCTCTGGGGCCAATGAGTAACGCCAGCGAAAAGAAAATCCCCACCGTCCGGGCGACCACCGTTCCCCAGGCGACACCATAAAAACCGAGTTTGGGTGCCCAGATACCAAAGGCCAGCATAATACTGACCACAATATTGACGACATTCATCATACCGGTAATCACCATCGGCCGGAAAGTGTCGCCCGTACCGCGAAGCATGCCGTTACTGACCATCATAGGCAGGCCGGTCAAGCAGGAAATCAGCAGAATCTGGAGATAGGTTGCCCCATAAGGAACCACCTCCGGATCGGCCCCAAAAAAAAGCAAAATCGGAGAGGTGAACGGGGCACTCAGGCCAAAAAGGATAATCGCCATCAGGAATGCAATAACCATTGAACATCCTGCATGTTTCCTGGCAATTTCGTGCTCCATTTCACCCCAGCTTCGGGCAACAATCGACGTGGCCGCCATAGTTAATGCAATAAAAGGAGCAGTAACCAGGAATGTCAAAATACCCGACAGCCCCGCCGCGGCCAGAAATTTTTCATTATGCAATCGTCCTACAATCAGAGTGTCGCTTAAAAAAACCAAAGAATAGAGACAATTTTCGACTATCGACGGCGCTGACAGCATGGTCAAAGTGCGATTCATCTCCCGTAAACGAAGATTAATACGCCCGGATTGTTGCCCTTTTTGCTTATTCATTGCACGATATCATTTTAAAACGGTTTTAGTCGGAATCTTTCAATCAATAAACGGTTTTCAAAAAAAACTCTGTGACTTTTGCACTCTTCGCAATATAATATATAGGTCATGTTAATAATAGATCTCAAACGAAATCATAATACGTGTTTTTAAGACGTTTCGCCACGAAAATAGATATTTAAGATACAAACGACTGACTTTCGATTTGCTAAGGAGTCAACATGGGTCCTGAATTAGAGAAAGCGTTAAATGATCTAAGCCTTCGGATGCGGCTGATTCGAGCCATACAGGAAAACCAGAAGCCCGAAGACACCCTGACAGAACGAGAATCGTTAATTCTCCAGCACCTTGCAGAACGCGGGACCATGACCGTTTCACAAATATCTGAAGCCTGGCCCAATTTCAGTGAAAGCACCATTTCAATGACATTGACCAAATTGTGGAAGCGTAAATTGGTCTCCAAGACCATCAGCCCTGAGAATCAACGAATTACGCATGTCAACCTGACAGACAAAGGCCGAAATGAACTGGACCAGATATTTAAACAGCGGCGAGAGCGTTTTCAAGCCCTCTTTGACGCCATACAGCTCAGTGATCATGAACGGGAGGTTTTTATCGGAATTTGCCGGCGGGGTGTAGCTTGCATTGATCAGTTGCTGGGCAAGAAAAGCGAGGCTTTGTAGCTTCAGTTGAAACATTTTAATTTCCCTGTATAACAGCCATTGTTTATCCATTTATATCATACAGAGTGCATTTATCCAAAACACAAAATTAACTGCAATGCGGTCCCCAAAAATATTGGGCCAAAACACAGAAATATTTAAAATTTTATGACAATTTTAAACAGTTGTTTTATATGAACTTATAATGTTTTTATGGATAATTATTTCATTTTTTGAACTGATTTCAAAATAAAACATTAAACATTTATGCCTTTGGCTATATAATATAATTAGAGTACTTGATTTCTGATTCCACTGGCCCTGATTGCCGGAGAATGCATACGGATTGCGTCACTGCTGCAAGGGGACAAATGGAAGATAGGAGCATAAAAATGAAAACGCAATGCACAAAAACCATCTGGAGTATTGCAGTCATTTTACTGTTTGTCTGCCCCCCGATGCTTCTGGCCAAGGACAGACCTGGCGACAGCAGCCAGCAATCGGCTCCCCAGGCAGCGCCAACGCAACGATCATCACCTGCCCCTGAAAGCCGCCCTGCTTCTCCGGAGCCAGCCAGAACAGAGACTCGCTCCGTGCCCCAGCCAGTTTCTCAGCCTGTACCGCAACAACCGCAGGCACAGGGGCTTTCTGAATCGGCAGCAAGAAGCCGACAGCCCGTATCCAGTACGCCTGCTCCTACTGTCCGGCCCGAAACCAGTGCACGGAATCCCGTGCCTCAAAATCGCCCCTCCGTCTCGACTCAAACTGTAAATTCGAGGCCGCAAACGATTCCACAGCAAACACGGATTCGTACCCGCCCTGCTGAACCCAGTATTGAGGTGGTTCGTTCCGGTCAGACCTATGCGGATGCGATTGCAGCCGGAAGCCAGCGGACCCCACAGTCCAGGACAACCACCACTGCATCGCGTCAGAGCGCATCGAGGACTTCTATCGCTACTCCGATCGGCAGCAATACAAACTCGCGGAGCACAGCATCGGATACCGCAGAACGAAGCAATACCTCTGTCGGGACGACTGCTGCTGTGTCGCAAGATGTAATACGAACGGACCGCGTTGCTGAGCCAATAACGGCACGGCAAACGCGCAGCAGTTCTCCTGCAGAACAAATCACCATGCAGACAACCGGCAGTGATTCCTCCAGCAGTAATTATGGATTTGTCTATTATGGTGCGGCAAGCAAACGCGACAGAACCGCAGCCGCTGACACGACAACCGATCGCAGCACCTCTGTGGCCCTGCGTCAAAAGACCGTTGAACCGATCCGCGTTTCCGTCGACACGATCCAGGCCGAACCCCAGCGTGTTTCAGCCGATAAAATCACGCGTACGCCGGAACGAGTGAATCGCACAGAATTGACCGCTAAAGAAGACAGGTCCAGTGCGGCTGCGATTACAACCGGTGAAGAACGAACCACACTGGAAAGGACAGCGCGTGCTGAAGAAACAACCAGGACTGCCCAAACAGCATCATTGACCAATGAGAATCGCCTGCGGGACAATACGGAACGTATGGCTCGTCCCAAAACGGATGCTGAAGCAGCCAAATCGACCGGCAGCATGGAAACAGCACGATCTGCCGCCCCGGCATTACGGCAATCCGACACCGGCCGGGAAGCTATTTTGCGTTCGTCAGTCACTGATGGCGGTTCTGGCACCTCGTCTTCATTCGAATCGAGATCCATGGACGACCGAACCAGTCGAATCGTTGTCAATGGCGACAATAATGTGATTATCCAGGGCGATGTAAATCAGGATCATCCACGGCCCCATGTTCCTTACCACCGCTTTCATGACATTGATCACATCCGCCACAACCCCTACTGGTACGGCTGCGGCAGCGGTTTTGTATTCCACTGGTCCAGCAGCAGTTGCGGCTATGTCGCAATTGTGCCTTATTATAACTGGTGGGGATTTACGTATTACTACCCGAGTTATCACCGCAAGTATGTGTTTGTGAGCCTGGGCGGATGCTGGCCAAGTTATCGGTATCGGCGATATTACTGGTATGGAGTTCATCCGTATTACTGGTATGGAGCGGATGTAATTCCCGCCTCGACCTATTCGGACTACAACACGTACAATACGTACAACACCTATAATACGTACAACACCTACAGCACCCCTGAAACAAGTCAGCCGCTGACACCGGCTGAGACGATCACGGTTCCTGATGCGAATTATTCCCGGAACAAACAGACTGCCCCTGTTGATGCTCCGGAATTTGAGACAGCCGCAGACCTGTGCTTTGACCATGCGGTCAAGGTATTCGAAGCAGGCAAATACGATGAAGCAGTCCTGCAATTCCGTGAAGCCGTGCGGCTGTCACCGGACGATGTGGTGCTGCCCTTCACGTATGCTCAGGCGTTGTTTGCCGCCGGCGATTACGCCATGGCCGCCAGCGTGCTGCGGGAAGTCATTGCGAAGATTCCTGCCAGTGAACCAACGGTTTACTATCCCCGCGGGCTGTACCGCGATGAGGCTGTCCTGAAAGCTCAGATCGCTGCACTGGAAAAAGCGATTGCCAATGAGCCGTTCAGCACAGATTATCAGCTCCTGCTGGGCTATCAGTATCTTGGCTTGAACGAGCTTGAAAAAGCCGCCGGCCCGCTGAGCGAGGCGGCAAAAAATCCGGCCAATGCGGATGCAGCAGGCAAACTCACGGACCTGGCAGCCACTCTGGAAAACGCCAGGCAGCAGCAATAATTTCAACCACTATGAGTCCTGAATGGAGAGTGCAGCATGAGAAGGGTGATGAATTTAAAAATCTGGGCAGGTGTATTGGTGTGGTCGGCAATCGTTTGGGGACAAACGCCCTTTGCGGTATCGTCGTCATCGTATATCCAGCAGTGGCCTGCGGTTTCCAACGGTGTCGTTGTGTGGCAGGAATATGTTGAATACAACGGTCAATGGGACTGGGATATTTACGGCGTCGATGTGATCAATGCCCCTTCGGCACTCATAGGAGTCGCAGCATTCGAAGCCAACCAGACCCATCCTTCGGTATGGGGAACGCATGCCGTATGGGAAGATGACTTCTATGGGGATACCGATGTCTGGATATCGGATTTTTCCAACACACAGAATGTCACCACCTATTCCATTACCCCCTACTTGAATAACCAATCGTTCCCCCGCATTCACGGTAACACCGTTGCCTGGCAGCATCAGATCGCAGACCCGGATACACAAGTTCTGGACTGGGACATCTATGCAGCGGATATCACGGACCCGGAAAATCCGTTGATGTATGATGTTGCGGCCTTTACCGGTGACCAGCAGTATCCAGACGTCTATCGCAATATGATTGTCTGGCAGGATAATTACTGGGGTGATAACGACATCGCCGCTGCGGACGTGTGGCGGCGAGATGAGCCGGAACAGTTTTCCATATCGTCGCTGACAATCGACCAAACGGGGCCGGTTACAGATGGTAAATATGTTATCTGGCAGGAAGATTTTGGCAGTGGGGATATCGATTTGTATGGTGCGGATATCTCAAATCCAGCCCATCCTGTCGAGTTTTTGATCAGCGATGCCCCCGGATCACAAATCAATGCAGCCCTCAGCGGCCACCTGGTGGTTTGGCAGGACAATCGCAGCGGCAACTGGGATATTTACGGATTCAATCTGATTACCCGGCAGGAATTCCAGGTTACCAGCGACAATTATCACCAGACGTATCCCGCCATTGACGGCCTTTTGCTGGCCTATGAGGACAATCGATCCGGTAAAAGTGCTGTTTTCGCGGTCCAATTGGAAGGCTCCTCAGTCGCAAATTGCACCGCACCGGTTTCCGGCGATACCAACGGCGATTGTCGTGTTGACATGAATGACCTTGCAGCTATAGCGTCCGGCTGGCTGGCCTGCAACCTGGACCCGGCAGGAGCCTGTGGGCAATAACTCAGGTTCATCCGGTTAATACGCAGATGTAAGCTCCCGAGCCAATACAACCCTTCAAAAATGATGAGACAGGACGCGGCTTGCATCCTGATATACTTCATTTTCATCATTCATATAGACGCTTACGAAGCAACCCCAGGCATTTCCTGTCACCATGTTCGGCACGATACGGCCCGCCCAGCGATGCCGGGTAAGGACCGGTATCCGGGTCATACATCGCATTAAGTACGGTCGATTTTTCTGATAATTTCAACGGTGTAATTATTTTTTTGGGGTATGCCCGGGGTGCTTCGTCCGTTCCGGACATACCGTTCAAGGAGTTCTGTGAGTCTCCTGACGACATCGGGGTATTTTTGATACAGATTTTGTTGTTCGCCGACGTCATCGCTCATATCATAAAGCTGAACAGCCGGCAGGCCGCGAGCTTCTGCTGAGTCGGGTTTAGGCGGGCTCCATCCGCCGGAATCCGGGCAGAAAATCAGCTTCCATTTTCCCTGTCTGATTGCGAACGAGCCGTTCACGGAATGATGCACGACCGCCTCGCGCAGCGGCGCTGCCGCTGTGCCGGTCATCGCGGCAAGGATGCTTACACTGTCCTCGCCTGCGTTATCGGGCAGTTTGCAGCCTGTGATGTCAGCAGCCGTTGCCATCAGGTCAGTCAGACAGGCAGCCTGGTCACAGACGGACGCCGGCTTGATTTTTCCGGGCCATCTGGCAATAAACGGGACACGGTGGCCTCCGTCGAAAATGTCGGCTTTGTGGCCGCGGAAAACATAGGCTGGGTGGTGGCCCACGGCGGCAAGTTCATCAAAATCTGCATTGGGTGAAGGGCCGTTATCGTTTGTGAATATGATTAGCGTATTATTTTCAAGACCATTTTGTTCAATCGCTTTGAGTACCTGCCCAACCGTCCAGTCCACCTGCAGGACAAAATCGCCGTATTCATTCGTTCCGCTTTTACCCTGAAATTCCTCCGCCGGCAAAATCGGCGTATGCGGTGCAGTCAGCGAGAAATAAAGGAAAAATGGTTTGTCTTCGCGGCTCCGCTGATCAATATAGGCCACCGCTTTTTCCGTCAGCTTCGACAGGACCTCAACATGCTCAAAGTCCGCACCGGTCGGCCCTTCCCGCAGGAGCAGTTTTCCGGTTGTTCCTTTGACGACCCGATTCGGTACGGCCGTCACCGCCCCGTTTTGGACATAAACATAGGGAGGCATATCCGTTGAGGCAGGAATGCAGAAACTGTAGTCAAATCCGTTCGTATTGGGGCCGTGCAGAACCGGCTTGGTAAAATCGATGTCTTCGGGATTGTCATTTTTTTTCTGCCAGTCCATTCCAAGGTGCCACTTGCCGATACAGGCCGTATGGTACCCCTGCATTTTGAGCATGGAGGCAACGGTCATTCGCCCGTCTTCAATCAGGTGCGGGGAATCTCCTTCCACAGCGCCCTTTTTCAAACGCCGCCAGCAGTATCTGCCGGTGAGTATCCCATATCGCGTAGGGGTGCAGATGGCGGAGCCTGAGTGCATCTCGGTGAAAACCATGCCCTCTTTAGCAATGGAATCAATATGGCTGGTTTTGATCCTGCCATTTTCATTGAGACAGGAAACGTCTCCGTAGCCCAGGTCGTCTGCGAGAATATAGATAATGTTTGGATATTTTTTGTTTGCGGATACGGGTACGCGGCCGGCCGACGACCCACAGCCGCCCAGCATTAAGCCTGCTGCGCCCAGTCCTGCAAGCCGAATAAAGTCTCTTCGATTCATTGTATTGTCTCCCTGAAATCAATGTTTGAGCCGTTTGCAGAATCCTCCGGAACGCAGCATGGCGACCCGGCCGCTGATCTTCCGAAAAGCTTCACCATCCACGTTCAAGCACAGGGTCAATCCTTCGATTGCCAAGTCTGAAATTCGTGTTTGTTTTTTCGAAATCCTCTGCTGCCAAATAAACACTCCGGACTTTTTCCTGTAGATAATCATTTTTGCACTCATAAAACTGCTGTGTTTCTTGATTTTCCGCCGCCTTTCAAACCAATTTTCTTTTACGGACTCCTTCATAGCGGCTCGAACCGTTCTTTTTCAACCACTCCAGCAGACACGCACGAAGTTCTTCTGTTTTTTCACTATAGCGCCGTCCATCAGGATTCTTTCCGATGAGGTTATTCATTTCGTAAGGATCGGTATTCAGGTCATACATCGCATTAAGAACGGGTGATTTTTCTGAATACGGGATGATCAGTTTCCAGCCATCCTTGACGATCATGTAGTTGGGTTCGACATCACCACGAAAGTCCCACTCAGTCACTACATAGTTGCCATGTTCCCTGTCTGTCCCCTCGATTAAACCACGAAGGCTCTTTCCATTCGATTGGTGTTCTTTAATGTTCAGATAATCCAGAATTGTCGCAAATAAATCAAGGGATGATACATATCCATTCACGGTGGTATTGCCTTTGATATGGCCGGGCAAGCATATCAGCAATGGGATATGAGAGGACTCTTCATAGAACACATTCTTTTCCCGCATGCCGTGAGAGCCCAGCATCTCACCATGATCACTGACAAAGATAACCAGGGTGTTTTCAGTCAAACCATGTTTATCCAGGGTTTTTAAAATCTCCCCTACCCAGTCATCGACTTCTTTAACTATTCCGTAATAATCGGAAATCATGTACTTAATCTTGTCCTTATCCCCGTATTCCGTCAGCTTTTTTCTGCCATTGGCTGCCTGGTAAGGACTATTTGTCATGGCATCATCGATACTGGCCGGAGGCACCATGTCTTTTGCCGGATACATGCCGTAATACGGCTGGGTCGGCAGAATTGGAGTGTGCGGACATTGAAACGAACAGGTAATGCTGAAGGGCTTATCCTTGAGCCGTTCAATGGCCTCCATGGTTTGTCTGGCCTGGAATGCAGTGATGGTATGTTCTTTATCCATCAGCAATTCACCATGCTGATCGGGTTGGACGATTTGCAACTGGTTGGCTTTCACCTGGGCATTGGACATCCCATAACATCGATCCATAGGATTCGCGCGGTAGGGTCTTTGCGATATATCATCGTAAAATTCACCCTCTTTAAGCTCACGCTGCGGCACGTGCTGATCCAGGTAGTCACGATAAATAAGACTTTGTCCTTCAGGTCCAAAGACAGATCGTCCTTTTTTGTCTTTGTTGAATGGATTTTTGTAAATAGCGGCATGTTTCGATACACTGTGCCATTTGCCGTAATATTCACACTGATACCCCTGCTCTGTTAATATCTCATCAAAGGTTGGCTGGGTCATCAACCCTTCTTTTTCTGCGTAGTACACCAAATCATGGTTTCTCACTCCTGTATTTTCCACCGTGTGGCCCGTCAGGATAGTTGATCGCACAGGTCCGCAAACAGCACAGGCACTATAGGCATTCTTAAAGTAAGCGCCTTGCCTGGCCAGCCGGTCAATATTGGGAGTTTGAATGACGGCATTGCCGGCGATGCTCAATGCATCCCATCGCAATTGATCGGGCATGATAAACAGCAAGTTAGGCTTATTGTTCCTGCCCTCAGTGATCCGCAGCCCTTCTGCGTATCCGGATAAGCCTGTAACAGCGGCCGAGATTGCCGCCGCTTTTAAAAATTCTCTTCTATTCTGCGTATACTTTCTCATCCATATCCTCTTGTATTTCATATTATTTGTGGCGGAAGATATTAACTATCTTATTCATCGAGAATCCGAAATTCAACAAGTATCGGCTTGTGATCGGATGGATAGATACCGTTGACATTATAATCAACCTTCTCATAGGAGAGAACTTGAATATTTCCTTTGTATAATACCCAGTCTATGCCGACACCTCCTTTTATACTGTCTTTCAGCAAGAAAGGATCGTTTGTATTTTCATCCCCTACCAATGCTTTGTATACGGCGCTTCCTGGTTTTGAATTGAAATCACCCAACACAAATACAGGACGTTCCTTTGTCCATTCGCCAAACCGCTCAAGTTTATGAATCCTTTCCATAATCAATCTGGCGCTGTTGAGTTTTGCCAGAGGGTAATCCGTGCCGCTGAAGAAATGCGTGTTGAATACATAAAACTCCTGCGTGTTTTCCCAGTGTCCCCTGTAATCGGCTGGATAGGGACTGGTTTTCCCATCTGCCGGCCTGCTGATAACGGCAAGACGGGCCCATGTGACAATGCGGGGATTGATCGCCGGACCACTGCCCAATATTTCCGGTGTTTCCGAGAGCTGAAAAGTGCCCATTTCCCGCAGTCGAAACCGGTCTCGCTTAAAGAAAATGGCCATATGTTCATCGTCGTCTCCGCCTTTGCGTCCCTCGCCGATGACCACGTATTGCGGCAAATGGTCCATCAGGAAATCAACCTGCTCTTTGAGGCCTTCCTGGATTCCGATGATATCCGGATTGTATTTATGAATCAAATCCACCTGCCAATCCCGCCGCACAGACCATGCCGGTTTAAACCCCGGATCGGCAAATTTCAGATTATAGGTCATCATTTTAATCGTTTTGTTTTCGGGCTCCTGATTGGCCGCCTGTCTCTCAGATGCCTGTCCCTTGCCCTCCTGCTGTGCAACTCCATGAGTACATGAAGTCAACAAGTAAATCATTGCCATCATCACATAAAACATGTTCATTTTTTTACAATGGGCCATCTTTAAGTTCTTTCTTTCGAATTATACCTTAGTTTTCAGTTTCCTGAGAGCTCACTTTTCCCGACATTCACCGCAATGATCCGGATATCACTGATGACAATCGAATCTCAACTGGATTTTTTTTAACTGCCTGGCGTCAGGGCGGCTGCATTCCAATTGGAGCAATCCCGGCCATAGGAGTTTGCATTGATTCGATGCAGGGAATGTCCGCCGCCGTCGGCGCTGGTCGGCCAGGGGGCGACATCATCATAGTCCACCTTCTCAATCGGAATCCAGTAACGGCTCTTGCCATATTCCTGATCGCCGGGTATCTGTATCTCGATCTCTTCGCCGCTATTATCCAGCGCTCCGCTATATGGGCCATACACCTCACAGGGGGACGAGCTATACAGCGACGGGGTCCTGGCTACCAATATACGCGTATGGGCCGGAATCGTCATATTAGCCGGAAACTCAAACTCTGTCCCCTTCAGACGCCATGGAATAGTTTCGGTGACAAAGACGCCCGGAGATGTCTCGGTACTCGCCTCAGACATCAGCACCACAGGAGAATCGGAACGGTTATACAGCTCAACAAATTCATACGCGCCTCCTGACGGCGGATTATAGTGAATCTCCGTTATCACAATATCCGCAATCAGCGGGCCGCTGTTAGCCCCGCCCGGAGTCGGCGAAATCATTCGGGTAAAATCATATCCGCCGGACAATTCGGCTTTTTCATAACGGCCAAAGGTAACTCCCGTTTCAGAAGCATCGAAGTTCTCCTCGGTCTGGTAATAACCGGTAAGCAGGCCGGCTTCGCCGGATTGCAGATACACAGTTTCGCCGGCTTCACTGAGACCAAATGGGATATTGCAGCCCTGCGCCGACGGATTGCCGAAGGTCATACTCTCTACAAAGACCAGATAACTGCCGGCATTAATTACAGTTCCGGCTGGGATCTCGTATTTCATAATATTTGTATTGTCATTGTTTCTATCCGACAAAAACCAGCCGCCGATATTGATATTCTGGCCGGTTGTATTATACAGTTCAATCCAGTCAGAAGCGGTGCCGTGGGAATGAGCCAGCAGTTCATTCATCACAATGCTGCCCGCCGCCAACACCGTATCCACACCGCCGGGCGTGCCGCCTGCAGCCAGACTGGATCGCCAGCCGGCCTTTTCATCCCACAGATTGAGGTCGGCACTGGCCGGATTGACCATCGTTAGTGAAAAACCTGCCCCATCGGCCAGGTCGACCCAGCCGTCCTNNCACCGAGCGCATCGCGAAGGACAATCTCTTCGCCGTTGTTGTCTAATGAACCCAGATAGCTGCCCGGAACGATATTGATTCCTGCCGTGCCATACCGGGCAGCAAAGGCCGCCTGATTCTTGACCAGCACCGCATAGCCGCCGGCTGCGAGCGTATAATCGCCGAAGGTAAAGTCAATACCGTCGGTAAAGCGAACCAAGTTCAGATTAATCGCCGTACTGCCGACATTTGTCAGCTCGATAAACTCGAAATCTTCATCGGTCAGATTCGGGTTGCCGGCTGCCGTCATTTCCGCAGGCGTCGGATCGGATGGATGGTACATCAGCTCGGAGATACGCAGGTTCTGCAAAACAGGACCAACACCGTAAACTTCTGTGTTCATCGCACTCCAACTGCTGCCATCCTTAATACGCGCCTTGACACTGCTGCTCTTATTCAATATTAATGATTCACCTTCTGCGTCTTTGGTAATTTCAATTTTATCAATTGCCATGTCGCCTTTCGATCCTCCTGCGGCGACAGCTCGGAAACGAATCTTGATCGTCCCCGTATAGGCGTTCAGATTAACCGTTGCCTTGGTATAGGCAGCGCCATTGGAAGTGTGCTGTTGACCGGTTCTGCTCCAAATGCCATTTGTCCATGAACCGCTGCTGTAAACATCCACATTCAAGGTCCCCATGTTAGAGCCGTACATGTGGTAATAGAATGTCAGTTCACGAGCCGTTCCATCCATACCGGGACCCTCAAGAATGGCAGTATTGCCGGAAACACTGGCATCGGACGCCTCCAAATACATATACCATGTGCTGCTCAATGCACCGGCAGCAGGACCCGTGCTGCCGGAGGGTGTACCGCCTGAATCACGGATCCAGTCATGTGTGTCTCCCGAAGAAAGATTAACCCAGTTCCCCATGCCCGTTTCAAAGTCTTCGTATTCCAAAACAACCCTGCCGGTTTCGCTGATTATTGAAGCGTTTGAATTGACTGAGCCGCCCGGCAATCTGGGGTCTTCGCCATTAGTGGTATAATAAATATCCCCTGCTGCCCCTGAGGGTTTACTGATATCAAGAGAGGCACCCGGATTGACATAACCGCCGACCGGATTGAAGATCGGAGGTGTTTTGGCAAATGTACTGGCGATATACCCATCCAGGTAGTTCAGACGGTTGGTAATCCATGTTTTAAAGAGGTTAATTTCTACATCGAAGGAGTTCGGATACGATTTTTTCGGGCGCTGCACTATCGATTCAGTGAGCAGCGCTTTCGTCTGGTCGATATAGGCCATCGTCAACGCGGTATCTAAGACCTTTTCCCTGTGTTCAAACCAGCGGTCCGCAAGGGTTATCCTGTACTCGGGATGCTCCTGCAATTTAGTATGCCATTTCCCGAATATTTCTCCTGCTGTTCTCCATGTGTTATAGGGTCGATCGTAGGTGTTCGCATTATTGTGGAAGCCTCGGTCGTAGTCCCACGGAGGTCCCGAAAACACTTTCCCGTTTCGGTCCTTATAGGTATAATAACTGCCCCAGAAGGCATCTGAATCCAAACAGACCTGCTCAAGAAGTCCGTGATCGATCCAGGATATAACATCCACATAATCCGTGTACTTCGCCTGGGAACCTGGATAATAGATACTGGCGGTGTTTTGCCAGAACACCGAATGAACCTCATTCAGATAGCGGATGACCCAATTGATCTGCGATCCGGTGATTACCGAGGAATCCGGATCCGCCAAAATTCCTGTCCCGGCACCGGACCCTATATTATAGTATGCTGGTTCCCACAGGGATTGCTGATTAAGTATGATATCGCCAGTATCTGGTTTATCACTTTTTATAATATATCCGCCGGACACTTTCGGTTCGAGATTATGCGAGGCATCCAGACGTGCGATATCCACACGGTCATCACCGCGTTTGATTGTTTCGCGAAGTATGAAAAGCCCCTTATAATCGGCTGTCGATATTGCGCCGCCGTCGGTATTCAAATACAACTCCACATACTGCTGACGCGGTGCATAATGGCCCATATCCTGGAACCATTTATAGGCCAGCCCTTTCTTCATCGAGGTATAGTCTAATTGGTCGCTCGACAGCACCCAGTCTGATTCCGCAGGCATATCCAAAAGCGAAACTTTCTTGTCTACGTCGTACTCATCCAGCATTTCAACCCGAAAATGACGATTGCCATAGGTGCTTTCCCCGCGATATCGAATCTGCCCCAATCCATTGAAATGCTGCGGTCCTGTAATATCGGCCCGTCCCGTCGCAGCATCGACATCAACAATGACAGAGATACACCTGGTCCATGGTTTATTTGCAACATCAGATACAATAGGCGCTCCAAGCGTATCGACGACAACAATCGGCAGGTTGGTATTCGATGGCGACACCGCCGGATCGACGAATATGTATGTCTCAATCCTTGCGTCGGACGGCTGAAAGCCCGGCTTGAAGGCCCTGGCAATAATACGTGTTGTACGGCTGACAGCAACAGGGGCAGTATAATCCAATCCGTTTATCAGAGTCGGTGCAGACCCATCGGTTGTATAACGAATAAAGGCGCCGGGGGTCGTGCAGCTCATCGTCAGGCTGAACGCATTGATATGGCAGCCGCCTTTCATATTCACATCGGGCTTTTGGGTTACCTGTTCAAAAGACCCCTTGAGATTATCGGCTCCGGGCGTTGGGACGGAGAAATAACGAACCTCATCATAATAACAACCATACGAAACATCTAAATCCTGAGCCGGATAACCCTGTTTTTCGCCGCCCAAATCGATATGATTGTATTCGTGAACCGGCGTTATCCCATCCGAATCAATCAGCCCCAGGTATTCACCGTCTTTCGACAACTGGAAGTTCGTATGAAGATAGCCGGCCAAATCCACATACGGATAATTGCCCGGGTTTTCAGCCTGCGTCTTTCCGGAGGCAAAGACAATCAAATAGGACCCCGGCTGCAATACCAATTGGCTCATCTCAACCGGAAACCGCCATTTGGTTTTCAGATTAGAGTCATCGGTCAGGTACCATCCATTAATATCCATAACCATCCCGGAATGATTGTGGATTTCAATCCAGTCGGACGATTCACCGTTGCCATCCAGAATATCGCCCTGTCCCAGCGGCGATTTGCTTTCGTTATCGGCAAGAAACTCGCTGATGACTACCGGGGGGGCATGCAGCATCCAGCTTTGTGCCATCCGTGCGACATCGCCTAAATTCATCATCATATCCATATTCATATCCGCACAGGAAGACCGGGTGGTCCCGGTTATCGCAAGATTCCAAACATCCTGCAGACTTAACACACGATTATAAACGCGCACATCATCAATCAGACCGTTAAACACTTTGAATGTTGAATAATACTTGCCCAGCGTCATAGGCAGCGTGCTGGCCGTATTGACAGACTGAGAAACCACACCGCCAAGGGTTTCAAGCCTGCCGTCCACATAAAGGGCAATGTTGTCAGTGCTTGTACCATTCGAGGTTACGGCGATATGATGCCAGAGGTCATCGGTCAGAAGTGTCGTTCCGATAATATAGCCTCCGCCCACATCGACGCGAAGCAGCCCTTTTTCATCAACCCAGACAAGCCACAATTGGGAGTTTAGTTCCGATCCCCAGGCCATGATGCCGCCGGACGGTTGATCGGTCTTAATCCATGCCGTGCACGAACGGGGATTTGTTCCGGCAATGCCGCGAAATATAGTACTTGGATGTCCTTCAACATAAGCATAGACATAATTGTCCGCTTGATTAAACTGCAAGGCTCCGCCGATTGTTCCGCCTGTCGGATTCCAACTGGCGCCGTACACGGTGCCGGTCTTGCCCCAACCCGACGCATCGGCCGCATACAGTCCGCTGGTTTCATCAAACTTCCAGTGCAGGACAAGCCCTGTTTCACTGCCGCAGGAGGATGGCTCCATCCATTGGGATGCCAGTAAAACCAGATCGCCGACTCCGACCTGACAGTCACCGTTGATATCGCCAACGACAAAACAACCCAGCAAGGCGCTGGAAAAAAGCATCTGTAAAGTCAACAGAAAACACAAAATCAATGCTTTATTTTTCATTCGGGCTGCTTTNNTTATTCATTCTTGCCCACAATCTTATAGACTATTCTTTTCCGTCAAACTGTCTTCATTGCTCATGATCAAGTGATTCGATTGTTTCGGCATCTGATTTTACTAATAGGGACACCTTGTGGTCACAAACTTGCTGCTCGCCCTGGGCCAGGCCAGGACATAACTCGTTGTGAACCGCAGGCCGCCAACTGTAGAATACACGTCCGATTGTTGAAATTCGACGTGTCCATCGAGAAAAACAACGTCTCCCCGGCCATCGTTTCTTCTCTCCACTGCTGTCGGTATGCCGTGATAGGTGGCGATTGCATCTCCCAGCGAACCGAATGGATCCTTTGGATGTCTGGCCATAAAATTGGTATCGTTCAATACGGCACTATTAAGGAAATTGCCGGACCCTATCGGTTTTTCAATCTGCCAGGTTGTTTCCTCAGTCCAGAAAAGGGTTTGGCTGGGATTTGAAACCTCCGTAATCCGAAGCACGCCATAGACTTTCGGTACGCCATTGACGAAATTGGTTGTTATCGGAATCCCCAAAAAAGCATTTTGACTGAACGCAAACTGCGGTTCCATCGGAATTTTACACGTGGGCACTAATTCATAATGCCAGAGTTTTTGTATGGAAACAAAGGTGGGACACAGAAGAATTTTCGGATCATTGATGTATCCCCAAAGAGGCCCGGCATTGGCAGGCGTATTCCAGGGGCTGAGGTTCTTCGTGTGCCATTGGCACGATCCTGTAGAGATAACTCCCTCTTTATAGATGTTCCACATGGAACCGGTGAACTTGCCGTCATTATCGCCAAGATACGCAAGCGATGCAGCGCCAAGAGATTTCAGATTCGACTTGCAGATTAAATTCTTGGCCGCCTCCTTCGCTCGAGCCAAAGACGGCACAACAATGGCCAGCAGCATCGCAATAATCGCAATCACAACAAGCAATTCAATAAGCGTAAATCCCTGGTACGCCTTTCCATTCCTCGATTTTCTCATGACTGCATCTGGTTTCATAATTAATCTCCATTTTTCTTTTACAATCCATTCGTGTTAAATTTGATCCGCAATAAAACGAACAACTTCGCTTCTTATGCAATCACGATAAGCCTGACTGATCACATCCTATTTTCTATTGAACCCTCAGGTTGCCGACACTGATCACATTGGCTGTATTGCTCGGCATTTGCGAAGCGGAACTGACATTGAGAACATTGCCGATAAAGGCAGCGGCTGCTGTTGGATCTATGGTCAGGAAAGGCCGCCCCGATGCCATCTGATCTCTCAAATCGCCGCCAAAACTTTTCAGGCTGGCCGTATTTTTGACCATAAAGACACCGGCCTCTCCGTCGGGCGCCAGATGGAACAACTGAAGTCTTACATCGCCGCCATGGATGACGGCACTGTACTGATGCGTTCCCCAGCCGGCAGCCCCGAACATCCTGAACGTGTGCGTTAAGGAGTCGCCTGTTTCGAGGTAACGGCCAGCAGTGCCGTTGACCGTAACGATCTGGGAATTAATCATATCCAGACCGCCAGCGCCAATATTGTCGACCTGCAGGGCATTGGTGCATTGATCGACGCCGAATCCCATGCAATAACCGGACGGGCCAAAGCCGCCCTCCGCAACCAGGTGGACGCCTTTGTTGCCGCCAAAGACAAAATTCTCATGAAGCACCTGGCCGGTCATATTACCAAACAGATACGGGGTCGCATCCCGCCACAGAATCGCATGAATCCCGCTGCTGGTCCCCGCAGGGATGCTGGCATAATATGAAGACTGATGTGTATAAGTCGAAGGATTGAACTGGCAATTATGAATCTGACCATCCGTAGAGCCATTTCCGACATGAATTCCTGTCTTNNTGACAGAATATAATCAATGTAATGCCGGTCACATCGATACGTCGCCAGGTCGAGCAGTTGATACGGAATCGTCACGGCTAAATTAATTGCGTAAATATCAGATCCAAGACCGCGTATCAAGTAGGGATACGGAACCATGCCGTACATGCCCGTTACCGGATCATTATCCAATTCATTGTAAATCTGTTCGGGATAATGGAAACTCAAGCCCCGAATGCCGGCTCCGGATTGAATCTGGATGAATGGCGTGCCGCTGGCGTTGTTTCGGCCGGCATACACATTGAGCAAACTGCCCTTATGACTCGTGCCGTGAGGATTATCAAAGATGCCCTTGAGTTCCACACCTGTCGGAACGGTCAGCGTACCATTGAGGCGATAATTGCCGCCCGGTACAAATACAATCCCCCCGCCGTTGGCATCCGCATCCGCCAGAGCTGCCTGAAAAGCCGCTGTGTCATCGGTCACGCCGTCTGCCTTCGCATGATAGGGAGCATAGGTTACCACAAACAGGTCCGACTTGGCGGGTTTATGGACCTTTGTCGGCTTCTTGTAATCGTAGACAGGCAGAGCATCCACTGAAAGAGGTGTATGGTCGATGTTTACTGGGTAAGAAGTATTTTCAATTATCCGGGCGCCGCCTGAAAAAGTATTACCCAGAATCGAAGCCCCGCGGACACCGCTGGCAATTTCGATGTGATTGTCAGTGATACTGGAAAAGGTGGAATTAATAACCGACAGATAGCCGCCGTCAATATCCACTGTGCCCTGACGGATATCGCACGACATCATCATCACCTTTGCCGTTCCTTCGCTGAAAACCGCATCCCCTGAGGCATGGATGGTACAGGTGTGGAACATATCCGTCTCTGAAGCGCCGGTTCCCAGGTAAACACCGGTCTGAGCACCTTGAATATTAAAACGCGTAAACTGATAACCGGCGTAGGCGCTTTTTTCTATATAAATCCCGGTTTTGCAATTAATCAGATCAAATCCATACGATTGACCGTTTGGTGCGGCACCGCTGTCCTCTGACCAGCGTGACGGCCTTAAGGCAAGACCGATACTGTACCCTTCAACGGTGACATAGCAGGAATACGACCAGTCGATTCGCCGAACGATGATCCCGGTGCCGTTGTTATAGATCCATGCTTCGTGCTGTCCGGCCGTCGGCGCATTGACCAAACCCGAACCGGCCCAGTAATCCGGCGAAAAGTGAACGGTCTCGATTCGCCCGATATCGGCAAGGCGATCATACTCGATGCCTGTCTTGAGCGGCGTTCCAAAGACATTACGGACGAACGGACGAGCCGTTGTCCCTTCCCGGTAGGTCGTAAATCCAATATACGAATTCACAAGAGTCACGTTTTCAAGGGTATTGCCGCCCCCGTGAAATGTCGGCGGATACGGCTGAATATCAGTTGGCAGTTGTTCTGGATACCATATCGTAATCCCGTTAACCCCGGAGCTGCCGTCAAGTTTGATAAACGGGGTTCCATTTTCATTGCCGCGGCCGGCGTAGGCCTGCAAAATCGTACCGGCAGCAGGACTGCCCGGCACCGGCTTCTGCCAATCGCCGCGAAGCGTCACCCTGGACGGAATCGTCAGCGTACCGCTGACCTTATAATTACCGGCAGGCAAAAACAGCGCCCCGCCGCCCAGATTATCAATCGATATCAACGCTGTCTGAATTGCATCAGTAACATCGGTTGTGCCATCTGCAACAATCACGAAATTCTCCGCATAATGAGGCGTCACAATAATATCATCGGTTGGATACACCGTACTGACAACATGCCAGTCTGTCACGAATCCGCCACGCCAGTTGAAAGACAGGGCGTTAAAATCCCTAAAATCAACAAGACACCATGAGTCAAAATTGGCAGGGTTTTCGCAGTCGGATGCCAGCCAATCGGCGGCGAGCAGCTTGAGGTCTTTGATGTCCACCCCGCCATCTTTATTGACGTCTCCACCAATGCCTGCGAGCGCCCGAATGGTCGTCTTGCCCGGATGGGTCGCGTTGTAATCATACAAAATCCGGCCGGCGCCGCCATAGGCTTTAATTTTTCCGGCCGCAACACACTCCTGTACCGCTCCGGTCTGATCGCCATGGATGGTCACGCTGCCCGATTGAATATCAATAAATGAGCCCGACTGGATACCCACAGCGCCATACCAATGATCGAGGTTCAGAGTACCGCTATGGACATAAACCTTAGCGATACCTGAAGTCGGTGTGCCATCGTGATAGCCAAGCCCAAAATTTTGTCTGCCGGTGATGGTACCGCCGTTAATCTGAATGGTCGCATTGGCGCCATGGTTCATACCCCACCACAGGTGGCCGGCAAAATCGCATTCACCGCCTGCCTCAACAATCAATGTGGCCGTATTATTATTGCCGATGGACATCCACGGCCCTGTGGTTGTCAGCTTTCCGCCGTTTTTGACGCGGAGCACACCCCCGGGCCCGCCGCTGCCCTGCTGAAGGTCCCGAAAGATATAAGGGCTGGTTACCTGACACTCTGCGGCGTTTGTCTTATTAAATACGCATTTATAATTGCCATTGAGACTGCCGGGGCTCGGTGTCCAGTTTGATGCTGTGCCCCAGTCGCCCGGCGCAGTAAATTTAGTCCAGGTAATGGTTGTTGTTGTCGCTGCCCATGTCGTGGCACTTGCACCTGCAGAAGCAGAGCCTTCATTGCCGAAAGCGTCGCGCATTTTTACCGTATAGGTGTAGGTTGTACTTGCGCTCAAGCCGGTATTGGTATAGCTGCTGGAGGTAATCCAGCCGCTGTCTGCCCCCCCTGGATTGCCCGAAGTTTCATCAAAATAATACTCCACAGGACCATGCTCATCCGTCCCTGGTGCTGCCGTCATCGTAATCGATGCGGCACCCGCAGCGGCGGGCGCGGAGGCAAATACTGCCGGATTGGGCGCCGGCGGGTCGGTTTCGATGGGGATAGCCCGAATCGTCGTTTTGCCCGGAACGACACCATATTCAGCAATCACTTGGCCGGTACCGCCAAAGCCCTTGATTTTTCCGGCATTAACATAAGCATTCACCTGACTTATCAGATTGCCGGGAAGGGTCACCAAACCGTNNNTACGGCATCCCAGTAAGACAGGTTCAAAACACCGGCATTGATATTGACATATCCAGTACCGGTACCCCAGCCAAGGCCGATTTGTCCGCTGACATTGACCGTTCCGCCGTTGATATCCAGTGTCCCGACTGAAGGCGAATTAAGACCGATCCAGAGGTTCTGACCGAAGTTCACGGTGCCGCCGGTCTCAACGATCATGTGTGCAGTATTGTTGTATCCGACAGCCGACCAATTGGCGCCCGTTGTAATCGTTCCACCGGCAATCACGCGTATCACGCCGCCGGGCCCATTATCGCCCTGAACGAAATAGAGACACGTTTGGGCATCACTGACGATACACTCTGCGGCGCCGGAAGTATAAAACTGGGCTTTCCCATCCGCTGCAACCGAAGGGAGGCCATGGGTCCAGTTGGCCGCAGCATTCCAGTTGCCCACGGCCGGCGGAGTAATTCCATTGGAAGCAGGATTCCACACTGTGGAGGCATAACCAGGGGCCTGGACCATCAGTATTAACGCCAGCATGGATACCATTGAAAACAGCCTGTTTATTCTCATCACAATAATCCTTGAATCAGTCTAATCATCAAATCCGCCATACCGTCATTGATTAAAAATAATTGCATGGATACGTCAATATCTGCAAAAATAAGATATCAGACAGACAACTGTAAATTCCCCCCAAGAACCTCGCTGAATGCCGCATTAACGGCATTTTCGACACCCTGTTTATACATACAATTCTCGCAAAAAAGCAAAAAAGGGTTGCGGGCTAAAACGTCCGCAACCCGATTATAACTCAAATACCGGATGTATCTTCTATCTCCTCCTTTTTAACAGAGCCAGCGCACCCAGACCCAGCAGAGCCATTGTCGCCGGTTCCGGAATAATGGTCGTCTTATCTGTCAGCGCATCATAAGTTGCCGTAATACCATTGTCCCAGGTCGTTTGAATCTTGCCTACAGCGGCATAATTCTCCACAGCAGTCAATCTGTTGCCGCCAACGATCACTTTGCCTGATCCCTCGATCCAAATAGCCGAGCCATCCATAATCGAATTGATGTCGTCCCAATGGTGCAGATTCAGAAGACCGCCGTCATTGACATTCAGTATGGCAATACCGCCGCCGGCCGATGGGGTGCTGGCGTTTATCGTACCAAGACCGAGATTTCCACCCACATTGATAACACCGCCTGCGTTGATGGTAATGGTGGCACGACTCGTGGGAGCACCGCCGCTGCCGGCATTGGCGCCGCCCGTGGCTGCCCACAGATGACTGACAATGTCCAGCACTCCGCCATTGATCTCAACTACTCCGTATGTAGCCCCCCACGTGGCAGTTGGATTTGAGGGATCATAGCCAGCCGCTTTAGTACCCCCATTACCCGTGGCAACCCCAAACCATGAGTTATTGGTCACAGTTCCGCCCGCATTAATAACCAGTTTGCCGGTAACCCAGTTGTTATTCCCGACTTTACTATCGGCCGTCGATGTAATGCTTCCGCCGTTATTGACCACCAGCGTCCCGGATTCATCAACACCCAATTGAAATCGTGTAATATCGGGAGCTGCACCGCTCAAGGTAATGGTGTTGCCTGTCCAGCCCCCCCAGTTGGCTCGAGCCACATCCGCTGCACCCGGCACTAAACCGCCTTGCCAGCCATTTCCGTCCGACAAATCCACATCAAACCAGTCGCCGCTGTTCTGATAGCGAACGGTAGCGGCATTGGCCGCACAAACCAAACAGAAAACCATGAACAACCCTATTAACTTTTTCATCTTTCCTTTCCTCCACAAAATTTTTATTTAATGTTCATTATCCATCCGCAGCATACTTGCCAAATTCTTTATTACACGCACGAATCCTCACCACACACACTTAACCAGTCTTCGACACATACTCTTTTTATCGGGCACCCGGACTTAAAGCAAAGCCCGGGCGCCTGTTTTAAGGTCAAGAACCCGTTCCCAATCTTTACTGAGGAACCGGGGCTGTCAATTGATAATTATCAAGCCAGTTACGAGCAAACACCGCAAAATCTGACAGATTAAGCTGACAGTCCAATGCTGCGTCGCCCGGATGAAGGACATCTAAGTTGATGACCGCCGTGGTTGCCTGGCAGGCATTTAACGCACAATCCATCGCTACGCTGCCCGAAGAAACCGGCGGATTAAATCCATCGTCGACCGTTACCATTACGGTGAACGGACCGGAATGATAATCGACCGTTACCGTCGGATCCGCAACCATGGCGCTGGGGCTGAATACGACATTAGGCTCAGTCAGAACAACACCGTCCTTGGAAGCAGTCCAAAGATAGGTTACGGGTGAATTGCCATCGTCGGTCAGGGTTGAATCCAACTGAATCGGTTGATTAATCCAGGTCGCTGTAGGTTTCGTTTCAATAACCACCGAAGGCGGCATGTTGCCGGTGACATGAAACGGTGTTACGGAGCCGATGTTTATATTATTGGCATCGTACACCACAAGCGCCGGATCGCCCACAAGATATGAATCCACCTGCCAGTAGTAGGTCGTAGGCTCTGTAACAAGAGGTGCGCTGACCGTTACCGATGTCGCATTTTTCCCCTTTGCCACAACTTTCGTGTAATTTGCGCCCAGTTTGTTCGGGTCGGTCCCAAACCACACATCCACCCAGACATCGGTCGCAGGCGGTATCGGAGCCATATTCGTCCAGCTCAAAGTCTGGTTGCCCTGCAGAACCGTTTTATACACCGGATTTCGATTCATCGGGTCCGGAGCGGTAAGGATTGTCTTGCCATTGGCATAAACCGCCGTTGGGACAGTCTGACCGCCAAAGCCTTTTACTTTGCCGTCGGCAATCCGGGTATCTAACAGCGCCTTTTGATTGCTGCTGAACACGATGCTTCCAAATTCGAGATTGATATTCGACCCGTCAGAATTGTTAAAATTCAGTCCGCCGTTAACTTCAATCAGACCGCCATGGGTCACGTTAATATGCCCCGGGTGAAGAGCATTTTCGGCGCCGTCTGTACCGAGCTGCAAGCTGCCGTCGGTAATTGCACCCACTTTCACATAGCCGCCTTCGACGAGCAGATTTGACTGTCCCGCAGGTGCGGTGAACCAGCCAACACCGAGACGACCGGAAATAAGCAATTCACCGCCTTCTTCAACAATTATCGTAGCAGGAGCGTTGTAACCAATTGTACTCCAATCGCCGCCCTGGGTGTACAGGGTGCCGCCGTCGACAATCCTGCAAACGGAGCCTGGATTCGTTTCTCCAAAAGAGAAAGTCCCGCAGCCCGCCATAGACGTGACGCGGCATTCGATAGCTGAGCCGGTCATCACGGCCTTGGGATCACCGGGAGGGGTAATCACGGGAATGCCCGCAGACCAGTTCGTCTGTGTCTCATTGGTCCAATTCCAGTCGGAATAGCCGTTGACCACGGCGTTTGGATCCTGCGGGTTCCATACCGTATTGGCGAATGCAATATCCGCCATTAACAGGACAGTTGCTATGATACATACTTTATTTATAATTCTCATTTTATGGCCTCCATAAAAGATTAATTGTTCGTTTAGGTTATATCCCTGACCCGTTTACGGGATAATCGTTGGCGCTAAGATGGTATAATCTGTCATCCAGTCACTTGCCAATAGGTACAGATCATCCAAATCGGTGTCACAATCGCCATCCACGTCGGAAGTCGGTATCCCTGGAGCACCGGTACGACGTGCGGCCGCACAGGCATTGGCATATACAACCACTTGCACGGTATCTGTATTCGTTACTGTCGGAGTAAAACCATCCTTCACGCCGCAAGTCAGGACAACGGTTGTGGGGAAGGTGGCGGGATTAACTGTCACAATCGGATCTTCCACATTGGCATTTGGACTAAACACAGCACCTGACGGATTGGAGGACCAGGTGATCGTCACCGGCGAGGTGCCCGCATCGGTAACGGTCGCATTCAACTGAACCGGCTGGTTGGCCCAGGTGACCATGTTCGGTGTATCAATGACCACCGTCGGCGGAGTATCATCGTTTGAACGGAATTCGAACACATCGCCCTCAATCGGGGTTCCCGTCGGACTGCCGTAGATATAGGAATCCACCTGCCAGTAATACTGGGTAATTCCTCCGACCGCTGGAGCGTTCACCTGTACGGTTGTCTGATTTTGTGCGGAGACGACCTTTGTGTACGTCAAAGGATTTGCCTTGTTTGGATCAGTACCAAACCATACATCTACATACACCGGATCGCCGGGCTTATTGGGATCGATATTCGTCCAGCTTAAATTCACAGGAGCGACAGAACCAATCGGAACCGCGATCATTGAGCCGTTTGCGGGAGCAGGATTCATCGGACTTATTCCCCACAGGGTTGTCTTGCCCGCATTGGTGATATTATAATCCCAGACCAGAGTTCCTTTGCCGCCATAGGCGACCAGTTGGGCAGGGGTGGAATTTTTCCACGTAGTGAGAGCCGTGTTCTGATTGCCATTAAGAATAATGGTTCCATACCGGACATCGATAAGCATCTTATTACCGGAATTGCTGATGTTGCTGGCCTTGATATCCACAAGTCCGCCTTTGTCAACGAAAAGCTGTCCCCAACCGGTACTTTCGCTCATTTGCAAAGCCCCTGCGGTAATCTCAAAGGTCCCGCCGTCAACAATCAGGTTAGAAGGCATTCCGGCCGCGACGCCAGCTCGCCCTACCATAACCCGAGCCTGACTGGTCACTTTGCCGCCTTTTTCAACCGTCAAGGTAGCCGGTTTGTTGTAACCGATAGCATTCCAGCCATTGGTGGGGCCTAACGTCAGATTGCCGCCGTTTTTTATCTTTAACCAGGTTCCATTGGTCGCCGTGCCGCCATCTCCCATTGCAAACTTGGTAGGCACTGTCTGGATGCCGGTTACCAGACACTCCGGCT
>DLFY01000329.1:0-2059 GCA_002482415.1 Phycisphaerales bacterium UBA7708 | reverse complement strand
GTGCCTTGAACGTCTGGAAGAGTTGCAGTGGTCCAGTTCTCCGCTACATGCCAGAATTGCCTGGTGTTCGGATCCGGATTAGCCGATGAATTCCATACTACGGCGTTTGTCATACCTGCCATCAACAAGATGGCTGCTAAACACATCAAATATTCTCTTCTCATTTTAATTACCTCCTAAAATGTGATAATAGTTTCGTACTTTCCGGATCAAACGGGATTCTCAATTTTTCTCTTGCATGTTTTATTGCACATCGTACACACATGACTATCATTTAATCCGCTCATTTACCGTTAATTTGGTATTCCACGCAAATCACAGCACTTTGGTCGTATTGCTAAAATTGTCAGGCAATCGGGCAATCTCATAGAAATCCCGGGGGCGGTTATACACCTCGGTATCTCCCAGGTAAGGATACAAGGTGGCATAACGAATCCCGGCCAGGCGCTGCTCAAAGGTCGCTTGAATCCCAGCAGCCGCCGGCACAAAGTCGCCCTCAGTCGTCGGTGATACACTGGGATTGATAACCGGCGGACAAATCCAACTGAACTTATTAGCGAGTTCATCGTCTTCCTGGTTAAAGCGGATAGTTGACCGAGGCACTTGCTCCTGGTTATCGTTGGAATAAATCGCACTGGCCAGCATGATCTGCCTGGCATTGCTGACGCTCAGCTTCATTGCAGCAGTATCCTTGACTTTTTTTAACGAGGGTACGACAATCGAAAGCAGTAATCCAATGTTCGCAATCACCACAAGCNNNGTAAATGCGTGCTCTTTTTTGACAGGTATATTTTTAATCCCCAAAGCTGCACGGCCACAAAAACTGTCTTTTTTACATTGCATAGACACTGTATTTCTCCATGTTTATGTCGTTTATATTCTATGCGTTCTTTAGCACAATGTCAAGACATTATTATAATATATGAAAATTTATATTTTATATTGTATTTACATTCTATTTGAGACGACATTATATAAATTCTTAGATTATTTCTTAATTCAATTATTTATAGATATTTATGTTTATTCAAGACCTGTGTTTTCCAGATATACCCTTACCCCTGTAAGTCGAAATTGGCTATTTACATTACTGTTTCTTCGATCTTCCATTATGTATGTCGTTTATGCTTTTTTCTGCCTGCTTTGTACCACAACGTCTTGGTCCGGATTTCCCGGCTCGCTGGACAAACGCGTAATCCCCTGTTTTTCGGCGGAGTCGACTGATGTGCCTCTGTTCTTCAGTAGTTATACCTTAAGTCTCAAACTCCGATGATATCCTAGAATTGGATTAAGGGTGGCTCTAATTGCTTTTAAGCGGCAAAGAGAAGATTTCTGCTCTGTGGCAAGGACGGCAAATTGAGCTTGATTCAGATAATAAAGCGGTTTTGGCCTGACGCCGCCAGGGACAAAANNTCCTTTGTCCGCCAAAATGAATTCATAGAAGAACCCTTAACGTCGGTGCAATAATAACGGCAAAGTCCCATGTTTCGCTTTGTTCGATATTGCATTCTTTAATTCGATTACTGGAATATTTGCACGCATGATCGAGCGAACACCGCCGCTGTCTTCGATACCATAATATTCCATTTTCGTCAGGTCCAATGCCCAACCCAACACGAGCGACTTCCGCATAAAGCCAGGGATGAGGCATGGGCGACAACTCGTCGAGAATCCCGGCCTGAGATTTCCGCAGCGGAAAGGGACTCATGGATGATTTTTAAATCCAATTGCATAATTTCCTGACCTATCAAAAGATTATCTTAGCAGTGCTATTTAAATATTGTATTTACATATTATCATATTTTCATGTTTTATGTTAAGCTATATATTTGATTACTCTATCCATTTCTATCTCATTCCTACCCATATAGCACCATATTATGCATAAAAAACAACGCATCAATACAATTGTTTTTGATAAAAATAAAGCCATTAAAATATCTTTATACTACTTATAATAAACACTTTATGTATTATCTTAAAGGCAGCCATCATGTCTTCTTATGAGAAATTGCATGACCGAGAATGATTAAATTAAATCACTACTGTCCAACTGTTT
>DLFY01000337.1:1133-2513 GCA_002482415.1 Phycisphaerales bacterium UBA7708 | reverse complement strand
CTATCACGGCGAAAGTACGGTATTGCGTGTATTGCGCCCGGATTCGGTGAATATTGGTATTCAGGCCATTGGTTTTGAAGAAGACAACTACGAACGGTTTACCAAAATTATTCGCCGACCCAATGGTATTTTCCTTGTGACAGGCCCGACCGGAAGCGGCAAAACGACAACGCTGTATTCCGCATTGCAGGAACTGAACCGTCCGGACAAGAAAATTATTACCGCGGAAGACCCGGTCGAATACAATATCAAGGGAATCAATCAGTGCCAGATCCGAACGGATATCGGCTTGACGTTTGAGAAGATTCTGCGGTCTATGCTGCGTCAGGCTCCCAATATTATCCTCATCGGTGAAATTCGCGACGGCATTGTGGCGGATATTGCCATTCAGGCCGCACTGACGGGTCACCTGGTGTTCAGCACGCTGCACACCAACGACGCCCCCGGCGCTATTACCCGTCTGATTGATATGGGAGTCAAGCCGTTCCTCGTGGCCAGTTCCATTCAGGCGATTATGGCTCAGCGTCTGGTGCGCGTGATCTGCAAGGAATGCAAAACGGTGGATCCGCATCCCGATCCGCATTTCCTGCGGTTAATGAGTATTACTCCGGAGGATTTGCGAAAACACCCCATTTACAAGGGAGCCGGGTGCCAGCGATGTTCAGGCTCCGGCTATAAAGGCCGAATCGCCGTATTTGAAATGCTTGAAATGAATAACCAGATTCGAGAACTGGCCTTCACGCGGGCTCCAACCAGTGCGCTGCGAAAGGCGGCCCTGGCCAGCGGAATGCGTTCGTTGCTCGAAGATGGACGATTGAAAGTATTCAAAGGCGTCACAACACCGGAAGAAATATCCCGCGTTACACAGGCCGAAGGTCTTGTTGTGGATCAGACGGGATAACATGGTTTTATTGATATTATAGGATTGTACTATGGCGTCGCTTCATATTGACCGATTATTGGNNAAATGGGAGGCTCCGACATTCATATTGTCGTCGGCCGTCCCCCAGTCCTGCGTTTAAGCGGACGGCTGCGTTCACTGGAAACCAAGGTTCTGGAGCCGGATGATACGGTTGCATTGATGAAAAGTATCACCCCGGAAAAAAACCAGCAGGAACTCCAGGAAGTGGGAAGCACCGACTTTGGTTTTGCCTTTGGCGATGCCGGGNNATGCTGCGTTTGATTCCATCGGCCCTGCTAAGCTTCGAACAGATCGGTTTGCCCAAGATATGTGCCGCCTTGTGCCGCCGTCCGAGAGGATTGTTCCTCGTGACAGGGCCGACGGGGTCCGGAAAAACGACCACACTGGCCAGTATGATTAACTATATTAACGAGAATATGGACCATCATATTGTGACCATCGAAGAACCGATTGAATAT
>DLFY01000337.1:0-1067 GCA_002482415.1 Phycisphaerales bacterium UBA7708 | reverse complement strand
TATCGTGCTGGTCGGCGAAATGCGTGACCTTGAAACCATCGAAGCGGCGATTACAGCCGCTGAAACCGGCCACTTGGTGTTTGGAACTCTGCACACCACAGGTTGCCAGGGTACTATTAACCGTATCGTGGATGCCTTTCCCGTCAGCCAGCAGGAGCAGATTCGCGTTCAGCTAAGCACCAACTTAATTGCTGTGCTCAGCCAGACATTGTGCCCGAAAAAGGTAGGAAAAGGCCGTGTTGCGGCGTATGAGTTTATGGTGGTCACTCCTGCTATNNTCGTGAAAATAAGACATATCGTATCGAATCCAGCATCCAAATTGGTAAAAAAATCGGCATGCAGTTACTGGATGATCACTTGTGGGAATTGTATGATAAAGAACTCATCGGCATTGAAGAAATGCTGGACAAAGCAAGATACCCGGCGGCGGCTCTTGAAAAAGCAGAGAAAAAATTAGGACAATCTTTAGGTCAACACGCCAAGAAATCAATTGAAGAGGAGTATGGTCCTGTATTGCAGGGGTAATACTTTTCTCTTTTGGGTCTTACAGGGCCGACAAAATCGGCCTTTTTTTATGGCAAAAGAAATAAATCCTCTTTTTGTGTGTAAAGTATGCCGCGTGTCTAATCTAAAATTATGAAAATAATGGCTATAAAAGTTTAACGAAGTCCAAATTAAAAATGCTGTTTTTTTAAGAATATGCCTTATTCAAATAGAAAATAACGTTTAATGTTAATTATGCCAAGTGTCTTCGTGTATATTTGTTTGCCGAAAGAATTTTAAGGGCTTATAATATTAAAGGACGAGGCCTTTAACGACTAAGGCTCGGGAGTTAATGAAATGGCTAAAATACCTCCAGTTAGTGAATTAAAAGGCAGAACAATCGGTCGCATCCTGATTAAGATGGGATTGCTGACTCGAGAGAAGGTCCATGAATGCCTTAAGGTTCAGGAAGAGCGCAAAGGGCAGGTCAAGCTCGGTGAAGTTTTTGTTGAAAAGGGATTTGTTAAGCCCAAAGACTTGCGGATTGCACTGGCCGGGCAGCGTGGAATGGAGTATGTGGACTT
>DLFY01000230.1 GCA_002482415.1 Phycisphaerales bacterium UBA7708 | reverse complement strand
AGCAGCATTCCCATGATACCCTCCAGGTCATAGGAAATATACTGTACATATGCTGCACCCAGAGGCCGTAATTCGAGAGGCAGCTTGTTGGGATAGGATGGAATGCCCGGGTCATCCTGCGAATAGATACGCACTTCCGGGGCGGTATAAGTGGTGCCGTTGCGGGTAATCGTTACAGCATTGCCGGGTTTGATTGAGGTCGTGTAGTACACACTCAGCGGAGTTCCGATGGCGGTAATCAGGTCGGGCATCGAGCCGGGATTGCTGCCCATCAGCACCGAGACATTGCTTTGGCCGACAAAATGAGCGGTGGAGCGAAGCACGGGACTGGGATCGCCTGGGGTGTTGGGTTCAAGCACCCACAGTCCCTGGGCAAACAAACCCAAAGGCTGGCTGACCCAGGCATCCACCTCGCCGGTGACGCCGCTGACCACGGTGACGTTATTGGTCTTATAGGTGCTGTTGAATAATTTGAGCATCTGGGCGTTTTGATACCCCAGCACGTGAGCGCTGGCACCGGTATCGAAAATCCCAATGGCATACTGGGTTTGGTATGCCGAGTTGGTCAGAGTCCCGGTCACAGATGAATGGACGACCGCGTCCAGCACCAGTTCTTCTTCGCGTTTGTTGGTGGTTAAAAGGGTAATCCACGGGACGAATCCATCCACGGGAGGAGAATCAATTAAATAGCTTAACGCCGGCGGAGCAGCGGTCGTTGTCGGTTCGGTTGCGGCCTGGGCAGCCGGGGCGGCAGTCGGCTGGTTGAAATAGCGGATTTCCTTGATTTTACCGCCGCCCGATATACGCCAATCGACCTGGTCTGCATAGAGGTTGACGGACAAGACCAGTCCGATAAATAAATACGATGCGGTTTTGAGTGCATTCTTCGTTTTCATAATTTCACCTCAATTTCAGGCATCCCTGACTTCGACAGTCTGTTTGTGTACACATCTGGTTATCGCCCGGATACGAGCGAGACTTAATTTCATAAGCTCTTTGGGGTCAATGATTTGGTGCTTTCATCCGGCTGCGGTCTCAAAATCCCCCGCGACACTGTAATTTACTATAGCGATTTGGCGGGTCAAAAGCAACTAAATCCGGGCTTTAATAATTTTAATTATAGAGCGATTATATCTGCAAATAGGCGTGATATGACAAAACTTTTTTATCTGGCGGTAAATCGATGGTGCCATCCGGACGATATACCGGTCATAACGATGGCTTTATTGAATGCGGCATCGGAAGGAATGTCTTTGTGGAGTGTAACTTATGGGAATTCAAAATTGGTCTGAAAATGTGATTCTGGTCAACCTGGCCGAAGAGCCTTATCTCGGCGAAGAATTGCAGACAGTAATTGGGATGGTCTCGGAAACCGTTGGCAACAACGTGGTCATTGATTTTGCCGGGGTGAGCCTGGTGACATCATCGAGCCTGGCCAAACTGCTCAAACTTCGCAAGGTGCTCTATGAAAACGGCCGTCAGCTTGTGTTATGCGGGATGAAGCCGCAGACCAAGGGTATCTTCCGGCTGACGGGGCTGGATTCCGTCTTTAAATTTGTAGATGACCAGTTTCTGGCTCTGGCAGGTCTGCAGATGAGTTCCACATAAGGCCGGCCGGTTATACTGAAATGAGATGAAAACCGACTTGAACCTTATGAATTGACATCCCGGCCGGACTGCTTATAATTACACTGTCAAGTTGGTTTCAGGCATATTACGAAAACCGCTTCGGAAGCGGTCTTCGCAATCTGCCTGCATGGTTTTATAAGGAAACATAATCATGCGGTCGGAAGATATCGCACAGGTAGAAGCGGCACTCGGGTACCATTTTGAGCATCAGGAATTATTGAAGGAGGCTTTGACGCATTCCTCGCAGGCGGATGATCGCCGCAACAGCAATGAACGTATGGAGTTTCTGGGGGATTCGGTTTTGTCGCTGGTGATCTGTCAGTTCCTGTATGAAACCTTTCCATCGTATCTGGAAGGGGAAATGACCCGGCTCAAAAGCACGGTCGTATCCCGCAAAAGCTGTTCGGAAGTGGTCGCCCGGCTGAACCTGATTGATTATTTTCGCGTCGGCAAAGGCACCGATAACAGCCGGGCCATGACTGGTTCGATTGCCGCCGGGATGCTGGAAGCGCTGATCGCGGCGATTTATCTGGATGGGGGGCTGGAGGCAGCCAGGCAGTTTGTGCTGTCGGTTTTTGAGCCGGTCATTATGCAGGCCGATGCCAACGAACATCAGGATAATTTCAAGTCCCTGCTGCAGCAGTACTGTCAGAAACATTTCAACACTACGCCATCGTACGAACTGCTGGATGAAAAAGGGCCGGATCACAATAAATGCTTTGAAATTGCCGCGGTGATTCATCATCGGCGTTATCCAAGTGCCTGGTCGATTACCAAAAAAGATGCCGAACAGCGCGCCGCACGCAATGCCCTGGTGGAATTGCGGCTGCTGGAGCCTTTGCCGGAAGAAGAATAGTCTGCCTGAATTAGCTGGTCATCAGCCAGACCACCAGATTGAGCACCACAATCGCCAGAATCATAAACCCGCTCAATACCCCGAACAGGATTATCGTTTCCCGCACCATGGTTTTCCAGAAGAAAGCACGCAGCTTGGTGGTCTTGTAAATAATCGCAATGGCCAGCAGCAGGGGAAACATCAATAGCATCGACATGGCTGTAGTGCCGATATGTTCGGGAGTGGTAAACGATGCGAGGATAGCATTCCACTCAGGCATTTTCATCCTCCTGGCCAATCAATTCGCCGCGACCGCTATAGGCCATGTACATCGCACTGATAATACTCAGCAGATTCAGCAGGCCGGCTACCGCGGTATAAATCTGGCCGAGGTCGCAGGGTCTGCCGCGGCTTATATAAGTGCCGCTGCGGGTCATCCCATCCAGAATCCGCACCGCGGGCGTGGCGATCATCTGGCCCAGATACCAGGCCCAGCCGCCGACCGAATCAATGACGCCAATCGAACCAATATACAAACCCAGGCAAAAGGTCAGGGTTATCGTCACAAAGATAACGATGCCGCGCTTGGGCTGCTGAATCAGAAAGTGGCCGCCGCCGGGGATAATCCACCCGGCCAGTCCCACGACCGCCAGCCACAGCAGGAAATCAGCTTTGGTTCGATACGCCATGATGAATCCTTATTATTTGGAAGCCTGATCTGCCGGGGTGTCCGTGGTATCCTGGGTTTCCGGGATTACCACCTGGATATAATTCAGGCGTTTACGGATATTCTGCGGGTTGAAATGAACCAGTCCCAGTCCGGCGGTATCCGACATGTTGGTCATCATCGCAGTGTCGATCTTGCGGTCGAGATAATCCTCTTTGGTGGCCGGCTGGCGTTTGATGCTCTTGGTCACATACCAGGCCATGCCGGGTTTGAATTCGAGTATCTCGGCAATGACGCCGGTTTCCGCCTTGTCGCCGAGGATGGCAAAGAATTTTCCATTGAGTATGTTATTGATGGAGCGTTCTTTCACAAAATTCATATAGGCCGGATTGCCCGCTGCGATCTGCTGCATTTTCGCCAGATCACTATCGGAAATCAGCAGTTGCCGCGGCAGAGAGGTAATCGTCAGCTTTTTGAAGGCCTCGCTGCCGACGGTGTTGGGATCTTTGGGTGCGTATTTGGCATTGTACTGCTCGAAGGCCTTGTCCCAGTCGCCGGCGGCGATGAGCTGTTTAAATTCTTCAGCCCGGGCCGCGGCTTCGGCCATGGCAAGCTGTTTTTGCAGGTCTTCGACGACCTGTTTTTTCAATTGGAAGACTTTCTGATCCGCCTGGGCCTTGTCCAAAACGGCACCGGCAATGTTATACTCGGTATCCACGGATTCGGCGGGAGCGGCTTTCCGAATGTCAACGACACGGCTCAAGGCCGTTATTTCCGAATATTTGGCATCCTTTTGCGAATAATAACCGCCGTTCATGGGACCGATATTTTCCCACATCCGGGGGACATAGTTTGCGATTTTGGACTTTGGCGGAAGGGGATCCGCGGAAACAGCGAAGACAACATCGGCCAGCCGCAGGTTCATGGTGGGCTGGACCTGAAAATCGCTGAGGCAATCATCCTCGGCAAAGTCCTTCTGGCTCAATTGTCCTGTCCGTCCGACAAAGACCGGGACTTTATATTTTTCCGTGATGCGGGCGGCGACCTGTGAATAATCGCCGCTGGACTGCTGGAGCTGGTCGGTGGTTGCCTTTTCCATGTCCAGGTTCAGCATTTTCTCATCCAGCCAGTCCCTGGCATCTTTCATGATCAACTGCATGAGTTTCTGGGTTCGCTCCCGTTCAAGCATCCGATAGATCTCGCTGGAGACTTCAGCAAAGGTTCTCGTTTTGGTAATTTTGTCGCCGTCGGGCTTGTTGGGATCCACCGGGATTTGCGTGCGATAACGTTCGATGTTGGAACTGTAGTAGCTTTCCAGTGCCTCGGCATTGGGTTTTTCGATTTGTTTTTTCACATCGTCCGACAGGATGATGAAATATTCCATCTGAACCCGGTGCGGCAGCATATACCCGAATCCATACGGATTCTGATCGGAGATTTCGCCGGGAAGAACGTTTTTGTAGGCTTCGAAATGGGCTTTAATCTGGTCCTCTGTGGGAGCCGCGGACGCATTGACAAACCAGTCGGCGGGGAATTTGGCACACTCGACATCGATGCGTTCCATCATGCGTCCGACGGTGGACTGGATTTGAGCGGTGGTTACATTTTCATTGTCACAGACCGTATCCGACCATTTGAGCACGGCCAGCAGTTTGCCGAAGGTGCGAATGATTTCAACCGGTTCGACCTTAATCTGGGAGGAAATAAAGCGGATAATTGCGCTCGGGTCGCCCTGGTTTTGCGACATTTGAGAAACAACCTGACGCAGCACCGCGGCGGATTGTTCATTGGAGACGACAATCCCGGCGTTTTTGGCTTCATTGGACAGCAGAATCCAGGTGACATCCGGGCGGTCCATATCATGCGTGAAAAACTCATCAATTTGCGAGATGGTCAGCGGTACCTTTCCCTCCTGGGCAAGCTGGTGCAGTTGGAGACGCAGGCGTCCGGCAATCTGTGAATCGCCGAACAGCAGATACCCCAGCATCATGGACGCAACATCAGGTGTTCCAACGAGGGTCTGCTTGGAAAACAGGAGCTGATTGGCGCCGATGGCCTTGAGTACTTCCAGTTCCTGGGCGGAATTGGCCATGTCCTGATTGGTGATTTTTTTGCCGTCGCCATAGGTGGCAAAGGTTTGCTTGCCGGTTTGCCCCATCCGCATCAGCAGCTCTTCGAGACCGTAACCGCCGACAAATGCGACCATTAAGACGATAACAACGACGGTCATGACAGTCTGACGATTCTTACGAATCCATTTAATCCATTGCATAATTTTTCCCTGACAATTCGAAACCTGTTGTATTGTGCCTGTTTACGAAACTTTGAAGTATAGTGATATGATGTGGATTTGCAAGCAAAAACCCTGCTGGGTCGGCACAGAACGGCTTTTTGTCGCCGGGGCAAGGCCGGAGAGGAATTGGAATGCCATCGGGCCTTTTTCAATTGACAATCATCGTATTTGCCGATAACATTATACCTCTTTAATCTGGATAACTGTCCTCCTGGGGCAGTTATTCCAACTATCTCAGGCGCCCGTAGCTCAGCTGGATAGAGCAACGGATTTCTAATCCGTCGGTCGGGAGTTCGAATCTCTCCGGGCGCGTTTCATAAGTCCTTATATTGAATAGTCATATATATCCGCACTTTCTTTAGGACTATCCTGTTTTGCCCGTTCAGTACTATTTTCAGTACTTTTCCAAAGGCTCTCAGTCGATGCCCGCTTCATGTTCTCTTTACTGCCTTTGGTATAATACCGCTGGGTTGTGTCCACTGAACTATGGCCGGCCCAGAACATGACATCCGTCAGCGGATAGGTCTGGGTCCAGTCCTGGATACAGGATTTCCGCAGAGAATGTAGGGGTTTTTTCCATAATTTTAGCCCGGCCCGATTGATTGTTCCCAGGATGGCCCGGTCGATATTCATGGGATTTGTCCTGGGACATACCCTGGTCGCCTTTTCTGGGGCGTTCTGGTGGGCTTCCGTCAAGATGTCCATTAGCTCTTTACAGATGGGGACATATCGGGTCTCTTTGTCTTTGGGCTTCCAGTGGTCTTTGGCACAGATGGTGATGGTGCCGGTCTCGAAATTGACGTCATTCCATTCCAGGTGATAGGCTTCCATCCGGCGGAGTCCGGCCAGGCGGCATAGGGCGATCAGGGCCTTAAAGTTCGGCGTCGCGGCATTTACCAGCTTAGTGAAGTCCTCACGGCTGATAGGGTCCCATGAGGAAGCATTTTTACAGGCTCCGGATAATTCACCGAATGGATTATCCTTGATAATCCGCATCGTCTTTTTACCGTAATTAAACAGGGCCTTTGCGTTGCGGATATGAACCGCGACGGACGTGTCGCCGACCTTGCGTTTCTTATCTGCGACGGTGGCGTCAATCAGCTTGCCGGCGGCAAGGGCGGCTTTGAACTGGGCGGCATCCAGAGGGGTGATGGTGTTGACCTTGCGGGTATCGCCAAAGTGATATTGCAGATACCTGGCGGTGTCCTGATATCGCTTCAATGATGCCCCGGCCAGTTCGTGCTTACGGAGTTCAAACAGGGTATCCAGAAAGACTTTAAGACCCATCGAGTCGGGTTTGACGTCGGTCTTTTTCTGAGCCAGTTCAATTTCCACCCTGGCAACCAGCTTGTCCAGTTCGGCTTTCCACTTCTTGAGCATGACGCCATGTCTGTCATACCAGGCCGGTTCGTCCTTACAGACAACCTGGCTGCGGCGGTGGCCGGCGATATCATACCACCGCAGCACCCAATAGCCCACTTGTCCGGACTTGATTTGCCGGATGTTTTTAGTCAGTACTGTTTTCATCCTTACCTCTCTTTCTTTTTGGGGTTAGTTCCAGGCCCACAATATGGGCGATTTTTTCCGCTGTCGGCAGGGTGATTGTTCTCTGGCCGGACATGAAGTAGCTGAGCTGGGATTGTGTAATTCCGCTTTCTATGGCTATCTTGTATCTTGACAGCCCGCTATCTTCAACAGCCCTGCGAACAATGCTTTCCCAATCTGGTTTATTTGTCTTCATACTTACAATATACACCAATCTGATATACTTGTCAAATGAGAAATATTGGTTTATCTAAAATTTATCGGATGAAAACAATCGGCATTATTTCCATACTGGGCAGCCGTGGTGGTTTTCGCCACGGTACCACAATCATCATTTTGATAATGGTGATGCAATTTCTGCACGTCCACCATTTTGGTGGAGCCAGATACCACTGGCGCGCGTGTGGATACTTTGACCGTCGTCCTCAAAATGAGGACGATGGTGTACCATATCCACGTTTTGTGGATGTGGTGGTGCAGGTGTCATTCTGCCGGCCAGCGCATTCAGGACACAGGACCATCACGTCACCATCGACCTGAACCACCTGGGCGGCGTTGGCGTGAAGATAGG
>DLFY01000068.1 GCA_002482415.1 Phycisphaerales bacterium UBA7708 | reverse complement strand
GGCGTATCGTATGTGTCTATATTAAAATGGGTTACAATAATTTGTGTGACAGACAAGAGAACATTGGGCTTGCATGAATGAAATGGATGAACAAAAAAAGGACATACATATTTGTATGCCCTTTATTGCTATATTACATTTTTGTATTTATACAATCACTATTTACGCAAAATGTTATATTTTTTGATTTTATACCCGAGAATACGTTCCGTGACTCCCAGTTCTTTGGCGGCATCGCGCTGACACCCGCCGGTTTTTTTCAGTGCGTCAACAATCAATTCTTTCTCCAGCGATTCCACCCGGTCCAGCAGAGACAGATTATCAGGCTGACTTGTTTTCTGCACCATTTGCAGCGACGGCGGGAGATGGTCGGAGCGGATGACATCGCTGTCACAGACCAGCACCGCCCGTTCAATGCAGTTTTCCAGCTCTCGCACGTTGCCGGGCCAATGGTAGCTGGTCAGCATTTCAATGGCAGGAGTGGATATTCGATTAATGCTTTTGCTGTTTTCCTGGGCATAGCGCTCAAGAAAGAAATCCGCCATCAGCATGATATCGTCCTTGCGGTCACGCAGCGGCGGGATAAATATCGGAAATACGTTGATTCGATAATACAAGTCTTCCCGGAACAGTTTCTCTTTGATGCTTTCTTCGAGATTCTTGTTGGTTGCCACAATAATCCGGACATTGGATTTAATGGTTTCCGTACCGCCGACCCGTTCAAATTCCTTAAACTGAATCACCCGCAGAAGCTTGACCTGAAGGTTCAGTGAAAAATCTCCGATCTCATCGAGAAAGATAGTGCCTCCGTTGGCCAGTTCAAACCGCCCCGGCTTTCGTTCCGTTGCCCCGGTAAACGCCCCTTTTTCATGACCAAATAATTCACTTTCCAGCAGCGTATCCGGCAATGCGGTGCAATTGACTTTGACAAACGGCTTGTCGGAACGATGGCTGTTATAATGGATGGCATGCGCCACAAGGTCTTTGCCGGTTCCGCTTTCACCGCGAATCAGAACCGTTGCGTTACTATTGGCCACCTGTAAAATCAGACGATACACTTCCTGGATGGCATTACTGGTCCCGACCATATTCTGGACTTTGAATTTGGTCTTCAATTCACGCAGCAGCCGTTCATTTTCGCTGAGCAATTCTTTTTTGTTGGATTCAATAGTCTTGTTCAGCTTAACAGCCTGGGCAATGAGGGTGGCAATGACTTCCAGCAATCGCACATGGGAATCAAAATCTTCCCCCGTCTTGACCTTCTTATCAACACTGATGGCCCCAATGGTGATCCCCTCCAGCTTGATGGGGACGCAAATAAAGCATATCTTTTGTCCTTTGGGAATCTTGCGCTGGCCGGTTTTGGCCAGAAAACGGGGATCCAGCCGGATATCCGGCACAACCACCTCCTTGCCCGTCTGCACCACCAGCCCGGTAATTCCTTCTCCGACACGATAGGTGACATTCTTTTTGGACTCTTCATCAATACCATGAGCCACCTTGATATCGATCATCTCACTGAGCGGGTCCAGCAGGGTAATCAATCCGCGTTCAAGTTTCAGGAATGAATCCATGGATTTCAGAATGGATTCAAGCGTTGCTTCCAGATTGAGCGACATTGCAAATGCCTTGGCTACATCCGCCAGCAAGTCCACTTCCCGGTCCAGCTTATTGGCCATATATCAAACCTTTATTATTTACCTGTTTTGCGATATACACTATGACAACAAAATTGTAACATATTTTCGTGAATATACAATTTTGTTTATTTCGATTATTTCTGAAATTAATCCGCCTTATATACGCCATAGCCTATCTGGATACGATACTATGCAATACCACTCTAACACCTGCCTAAAAACATCAAAAATAAATAATTCTTGTCCCAGGTACCGATAAAAAATCGGATTGACACCTGGCAGCGGCTTAAACCTCATTGTGCCTCATGGCATTGCGAGGATGTCGTTTGCATAAAAACCAAAGATTTGTTATAATCAGCCTTGTATTAAATGTTCAAGCTTCTGGGGGTATAGAAGTATTGTTCAGGCCTTTGACAGCGGTTGTCTGGCTTCGGAAGTTATCGCTTAACTTTGGGGGTGTATGATGAACCAATCGAATTATGAAGATAAATTGACGGAATTGCTGAATACCGCGGGTGATATTCCTGTCCCTCAGCGGGAAAAAATCATGTTTCTGGCCCGCCGCAGCACCGAGGGGTACAAGATGCTTCAGGACAAAATCAGCACCCTGCAAAATTCGCTGGATTATCTTCGGGTGGGCGTGAAATACCTGATTTTTGATCTGGAAGCAACAAGGCGGGAAAATACCGAGCTCCGCAAACAGGTTGAACAATTGCGGGGGCCGAGCAATCCGAATACAGAGCCGGACAACAATCCGAACTTTGAATGATGTACCGAAGGTAATGTGCGTGACTCATTTTTATCCTTACCTGTTCTGTTGGAGATTAAAATGAAAAAAATGATGCTTATGATCCTTGCTTTGACCCTGATATCGTCAGCTTTTGCGATCACTCATGTCAGTATGGAAGAATTGACCAATCAGGGTGCATTGACGCAGGATGATTTTGGTCTGCCCGGAACAGGATACGACAATAGTGAGATGCTGTTCGAGGCGTCCATTTCTTTCGTGGCCGTCCCGGAACCGTGTACTTTACTGTTGTGCAGCGGCGGTGCAGCATTTTTATTCGGCATCGTTCGAAAGAAATAAACTCTCTGGCACCCTTTCAGCTTAGTTCATTCATAAAGGCCTGCAGATATCTGCGGGCCTTTTTTATTTTCCGGCACCAATTTGCGGATGAAATTAATTGCAGATATGCGACATTAATGGTATTATATCGCTATAATAATAAAGGACCATTCGTATAAGGATTCAGGCCATGGAACAACGGATCAAACAAGCGGTCGAACTGTTTAATGAGGGTTATTCCTGTTCTCAAGCCATTGTTGCGGCCTACGCCGACAAATTCAATTTAGACAGGAACAGTGCTCTGAAAATTGCCTCCGGCCTGGGCGGCGGTGTGGGTCGAACCGGGGATATGTGCGGTGCCGTCACAGGAGCGGTACTTGTACTGGGATTACAGTTCGGAACCACAGACCCCAAAGATAAAACAGCCAAATTCGAGACCTATAAAAAAGTCCAGTTGTTTATTGAGGAATTCAAAAATCGGGCTGGTTCCCTCGTATGTCGTGAATTGCTCGGATTTGACTTTACTACCCCGGAAGGAATCATACGATCCAAACAGCCCGGCGCCTTCGAACACTGTCCGGAATTCGTGCAGATTGCTGCCCAGATTTTAGAGACCATGCTGGATAAATAACCTGACTTGATCAGCGAAGGGAGTCCCATGAAATCGTTCTTATCGATTCTGCTGCTGGCAGGAACAGCCGTTGCATTGTATGCTAAAGAGGATATGCAATTGCTTGATTTCGGCAATTTGGAGAACATAAAACATCTGATTGCTGTGGATGCCCGGCTGGAATTGTCCGCAAATAAGCTGGCCATTCATACCGCCCACAAGCAGGATTGGCCCGGCATGACCGTGCGATGCCCGGAAAAAGCCTGGGACTGCACGGGCTATCAGCGAATCCGTGCAGAGGTTCGCAATGTATCCTTAGTTCCCCTGACAATCCATCTGCGGGTTGACAATCCGGGAGCTGACGGCATCAGGAATTGCATCACTCAATCGATCACGATTCCCTCAGGTCTGCAGCAATCCATTTCTGTCCAGTTATACACGACACCGTGGACATTTGATAAACCGCTTGAGCTGGTTGGCATGCGAGGGCATCCTCAGCCCTCGCCGCTTGACATCAAACAGATAAACCAGCTTATTTTTTTTGTTGCCCGACCCACTCAGGATTATCGGTTTGAAATCAGCAATCTTCGCGCAGAAAGCGAGGTAAATGTATTAAATGCAGATGCCTTTACTCCTTTTATTGATTCATTCGGCCAGTTTATCCATGCAGACTGGCCAGGAAAAATTCACGCCGAACAAGACCTGATTGATTCTAAAGATGCAGAAAAAGCTGCGATAGCCGCCTCTCCCCGTGCCGAGGACCGAGACTCCTGGGGCGGATGGTCTAAAGGCCCCAGACTGAAAGCTGCGGGTTTTTTCCGCGTGGAAAAGGTTGGGCCAAACTGGTGGCTGGTGGATCCGGAAGGGAATTTATTCTGGTCGCATGGGGTGGACTGTGTCGGCACGCATTCGGAAACCCCGGTCACGCTCCGTGAATCGTATTTTCAATGGCTGCCCCGCGACGAAGCGGAATGGAAAGCCTTCTGGGGACGCGGCTCGTGGGCTCCGGTGGGCTATTATCAAGACAAGGGCGAATATGAAACCTTTAACTATGCCGGTGCCAATCTCCTGCGAAAGTACGGTAAAGACTGGTATTCCATCCATGCTGAATTATGTCATCAGCGTCTCAAAAGCTGGGGGATGAACACCATCGGCAACTGGTCGGAATCCGGTATCTATCGCTTACGCAAAACACCTTACACCGCAACCTTCGGAGTCCAAGCCCGCTCCATCGAAGGTTCCGAAGGATACTGGGGAAAGTTCCCCGATCCATTCGATGCCTCATTCAAATCCAGCCTGCAGGCAGCGATAGAACGAGAGAAAGGAAAATCCATAGGCGATCCCTGGTGTCTCGGGTTTTTTGTGGACAACGAACTTTCCTGGGGGGATGACACATCCCTTGCAATCGCAGCCCTGGCCAGCCCCGCCGACCAGCCTGCAAAAATCGCATTCATCGAATGGCTCAAAAAGAAATATGCAACCATAGAAAAACTGAATTCGGCCTGGACCAGCACCTATGCATCCTGGCAGGACGTAATCGACTCACAAAAACAACCGGATAAGATTAAGGCCCTGCCCGACCTGAAAGCGTTTTATTCGGTCCTGGCGGAAAAATATTTTGAGCTGATCAGCAGTGCATTAAAAGCCGCCGCCCCGAATCAGCTTTATCTCGGGTGCAGATTCGCCTGGGCAAATGAGCCGGCCGTTCGTGCCGCCGCCAAATACTGCGATGTAATATCCTTTAATCGATATGAATATACCGTCGCAGACCTCAGCCTGCCCGAAGGAATTGACAGGCCGGTGATCATCGGGGAATTTCATTTTGGTGCTCTGGACAGGGGTATGTTCCACACCGGCCTCAAAGAAACCGATAACCAGCAAGACCGGGCACAAAAATACAAAGAATATGTTCTGGGAGCATTACGAAATCCCTATATTACAGGCACACATTGGTTTCAATTCCGTGATCAGGCAACGACTGGCCGGGGAGACGGCGAAAACTACCAGATCGGCCTTGTGGATATTTGTGACACCCCCTATCCGGAAACAATCGCCGCCGTCAAAGAAGTCGGGAAACTCATGTACGAATATCGCTATAAAACCTCTCAAATCAAATAATATGAAATCGCAGATACTATCTATCACAAACGCTTTTCTCCAGAATCCAACGGCCCCTTATCGAGAATCCATTGTTCGTGAAGCCATCCTGCAATTTTGCACAGACCGAGGCATCCAAACAACTGTCGATAAAATGGGAAATATTCTGGCCGTCTATGGTGCGAAATATTCAAATACGCCCCTTACGTTTGTCGCCCATCAGGATCATCCCGGCTTCATAATCGAAAAAGATTCCATGAAAAATAAGACATCCGCCCTCTTCTATGGCGGTGTCGAAAAATCTTATTTTCATAGGGGCGCAAAGATTAGAGTATTTCCATCAACTGGCAGTGCTCAAGGCAAGATTACCAAAGTCCAATTTGATGATAAAAACAAGCAGAAACGGGTATGGCTTGCATTGAATGGTCCAGCCCAAAAAGGTAATATGGCCATGTGGGATTTGCCCGCCTGCCAGATTCGAGACGGTCTCTTATATAGCCGGGCCTGTGATGATATGATCGGATGTGCAGCCATTCTCTGTCTTTTTGACCAACTACATCGCGGGAAAATTCATCGCAAAGTCTCAGGCTTGTTCACTGTGGCTGAAGAAGCCGGCTTGCATGGAGCTAAATATGTCTGCAAGCATAAATCATTATCCAAAGATACAGTCATAATTTCCATTGAGACCAGCTCCTCGCTGCCGACAGCCCCTATTGGCAAAGGAGTCGTGATTCGGGTTGGCGACCGCACTCGTATTTTTAGTCCCGCCGTCACCCAATGGATGGTTTCGACCGCAGCGAATCTTCAAAAACAGGACAAAATTTTCCAATATCAGCGTAAATTAATGGATGCCGGCACATGCGAGGCATCAATATTTACGTTATTCGGTTACACAGCCGGCGCCTTATGCATACCGCTTGGCAATTATCATAACCGGGATTTCCAAAAAGGTATAATCGCATCGGAATTTGTTTCAGTGAATGACTATCTGAATATGATAAAACTATTTTTAGCTCTTGTCATGAAGGGGTGCACTGAGGTACAATTGAATCAGACGAAATTACCAAAGTATAAAAAACGGATAGGCGAGCTTGGTGAATTATTCCTGGAATAAACAGCGAAAGGAATTGTTATGGATGAAAAACTGGTAACCGCCGCTCAATTCGATACCCCGGAAAACGCACATCTTGCGAAAATCGACCTCGAAAATGCAGGAATCCAATGCTTTGTTGGTGATGAAAACATGCCTATTGCGGGTCTATATTACACCCTCCCCACCTGCGGCATTAAATTACTGGTGCGTAACAGTGATCTGGAACGTGCCCGTCAAATCCTGCAGGAGGCCCAGAATAGTCATTTCGACTGGAATCAGGTTGATTTTTCCTCAATCGAAGAACAGCAATAATCTACAGAAAGGATAGACAATGCCGCTCAAACAACATATTATCTTAGGCGTTCATATTACCGACAGAGTCCACCATGTCCGCCCTGTTCAGGAAATCCTGACCGAATACGGCTGCAGCATCCGCACCCGCCTGGGGCTGCACGAAGCGGATAAGGGCTTTTGTTCGCCCAATGGACTTTTAATTCTTGAAATGACTGACGACCTGCCAACTGCACAGGACCTGGCTAACAAACTGAACGCCATCGAGGGAATTGAAGTCCAGACGATGGTTTTTGGACATCCCTGATTGAATCCTCTCAAGTTGCGCTGGTGCTGGATACCGGGCACAAATAGTGCCGCAGAATTTTTTCCAGCTTTGTCCGATCGATGGGTTTGGTGAGATAATCGTCGCAGCCTGCCTGGCGGCATTTTTCTTCGTCACCTTTCATGGCATGTGCGGTCAGTGCAATAACAGGTATCTGGATGCCCATCGCTTTGATTTGGCGGACTGCATCGTAGCCATTCATCACGGGCATTTGCATATCCATCAAAATCAGATCATACCGGCCATTACTGATTTTTTCCACAGCCTGCCGGCCGTCTTCGACAATCGTAACATCAAGCCCCATTTTCTGCAGCATAATCCGGATCAGTGCCTGATTGGCCCGGGCATCTTCTGCAACCAGTATGTTTCCTTTTATCGGAGTCAGCGGATTGCTGAATTCTGACTGCAATGCTTCAATTGCATTGTGGCGAAACGTTGCGGATTGACTGTCTGCATCAACTCCCAGAGGCATTAGTATGGTAAAGATGGTACCCCGCCCTTCATCGCTGCGGAGTGAGATTTGACCGCCGAGTAATTCCACAAGCTGCCGAGTGATCGTCAGGCCAAGCCCGGTACCTCCAAATTTGCGGGTATGGCTGCCATCGGCCTGCGTAAATGCCTCGAACACCAGCATCTGCTTATCCCTGGGAATTCCGATACCGGTATCTTCGATATCGAAGCGAATGTGAGGAGTCTGGTTCATGGTCTCCATACTGACATTCAGATAGACATGCCCCTGCTCTGTAAATTTAATCGCATTGTTGAGCAGATTGACCAGGCATTGGCGAAGACGCACCGGATCCGATCGCATCATGTTCGGCAATCCACTGCAGCACAAGACATCAAAGTCAAGGTTCTTTCGCGTACACATGGGCCGAAACAGCGATTCCATCTCTTCGAGCATCTGAATCAATGAAAATTCCACCTTTTCTGTACTGAGTTTCCCGGCTTCGATTTTCGAGAAATCCAGAATGTCATTGATAATCTGCAGCAGATTTTTGCCGCTGGACAGAATGGTATCCACATAATTCTTCTGGTCATCCGACAAAGGCTCGTCTCTGAGCAATTCACCAAATCCCAGGATGGCATTCATCGGGGTCCTGATTTCATGACTCATATTGGCAAGAAATTCACTTTTCGCCCTATTGGCCTGAGTTGCCTGCTTGGCCATCAGATTTGCTCGCTCGACCGACACTTTTAATCGCTGGTTGGATAATTTCAATTCACTAGTGCGTTCACTGACCATTTCCTCCAGATGATCCCGATGTTTTCGCAATTCGGCCTCAGCCTGCATGCGATCCGTCATTTCTTTTTGAATCTGGCCGAGCATTTGATTAAATGTGTCGATCAGCACACCCACTTCATCATTATAATATTTGACGGCTCGGACGGAGTAATCTTTTCGATAAGCCACATCTTTGGCAATCTCAGTCAGGGCCAGAATCGGCAGAGATATCAGGCGCTGAAGCCGGCTGGACAACAGATATCCAATAACCAATCCAAAACCGATAACGCCTGTTACAATCATCGTGTTTCTGCGAAGATTGGCCTTCATGGGCTGTACATCCGAACACAGTGTCAGATGACCAATGACTTCCCCGTCCAGAACAATATTTTTTTGGACTACCAGTTCATCACCGGCAAATGACCAGCCTTCCACGGCGGAATGTTCATGCGTACCGACCCGGCTGTTTTTACGAACATACCGTGCAAAATCAGGGCGTGCGGGTGTAGCAATGACCACGGAAATGACAGAGGGTCTCGCCTGAAAGGATTCCAGCAGACCGGACGCAATTTGTGTGTCTTCAAAAGCTACAGCCGCCCTGCAATTGTCCGCAGCAATCTGAGTCTGCATCACCATATCTTTAATCATGTTCTGCCGGAAGGCATATTGATTCCATGCAATCATGGCTCCACCCGACAGCAGCAGGACAATCAGACAGATGCTCATCAGCACGGCAAGCAGTTTGCGGCGAATTGTCAGGTCGTTAATCCATTTCATTTGTTGTCTTCCGGTTATGCACCATACTCGCAGTCAGGGGGTTACCTGGGATTTTCTTTTTTATATACTTTTCGTGCAAGCTGAAGCAGTTGCGAACTGATTTTCAGCTTTTTTGCTTCGGCCGAAACCACGTTGATATCAAATCG
>DLFY01000018.1 GCA_002482415.1 Phycisphaerales bacterium UBA7708 | reverse complement strand
CGACCGTAACACTATAACTATTTGATGCAATAAAAGTAATCTTAAAATTTCCGCGAACCTGCATAATTTTATAAGGCGATTCTATTGGTTTTCTATATTTATTTTCCTATGTACTTGTCAAATAGCGATTTAGCCGTCACGCGTACCCTCACGGAAAACCATGATTGCTAAGGGTTCGCAATCCATCCATTAGACAATCAAAGGCCCCTGCGGATCATAGGCTGGTTTGGCTCCGCAATGTTCCACACGCTTTTTCCAGTTGCTTCCCAGAAAATAAAATCGCAGGCTATCCTTCTGCGGATCGATGGTATCCATCAGCTTCTGTCGTAATTCAACCCACTGGGCCGGATCAATCAGACATTCAAATACAGAGTTCTGAACCCTCTGACCGCGATTTTCACAGATTTTAGCCACATGCCGAAGCCGTTTCTGGGCTGCGGGTGTCTCTGTATTCACATCATAAGTTATTAAAACCATCATGGCAGCATTCTCCCTACTTATCGCCACAGGAACGGCGGATAACCGTCTAAGTCACCCCGTAAAAAACGGGCCATCAGCATGGCCTGTACATGAGCCAAAAGACCCAATGGAATCTTTTCCTGCAAAAAGGGATGGGTTATTTCTTCCTGTTTTCGCTTTTGCCATGCAATCAGCACCGTTTTTCGGGTATCGTCATCCATTACCACGGCTCCCGATTCAGTTTTCTGGAATCCTTCGGGCTTGACCTGTTGGCGATTGATTAACGATAATGCCAGTCGGTCGGCCAGATACGCCCGCAGTTCTTCCATCATATCCAGTGCCAAGCTGGGGCGGCCGGGTCTGTCGCGATGGAGAAATCCCACCGCCGGATCAAGTCCAACCCCTTCCAATGCCGACTCCACATCATGTACCAGAAGGGTATAAAGAAATGACAACAAGGCGTTGACATTATCCAAAGGCGGGCGTCGATTGCGTAGTAAAAATGTAAATACATCCTTGTTGGCTGTAATCAGGTTGTCAAAACAATCAAAATAGGCATTGGCCGCCATCCCCTCCAATCCGCGAACCGTATCCAGAGGCTTTGGATATTTCAGGTCATCCAGATGCTGTCCCATCTCCACCAGGGCCTTTTCAATCCTGTCCTTGCCCGCCGTGTCGGGTCGATCCCGCAAAGCCCGCGACAAGACCACCCTGCTGTTGGCAATTTTTGCGATGACCAATGCGCGGGCAATTTCGGCACTGGCCGCTACATCATCCGACCTGCGGTATTGCTCCTTACGCAGCAGAACATTGCCATTGACCGGGCCATGCACACGGGCTAAAAACCTGCCGTTTTCCGTCAGAAATGACACCATCACATTCTTCTCACCGCACATCCCCATCAGAAATGGGCTGCATGTCACATTGCCGAAACAGACGATACTGCCCAGGGTATGGATCGGCACACGCAGCTTGGTCTGCTGTTCATGCAGCACTTCCACGGTATCGCCTGTCTTGGCCAGATATGCCCCTTGTGTCGTCACAAATAAGGTATTGAGCAAGTGCTTCATGGATTTATCTCGTCTGCTGGGAATTCAAATGCCTTCTCAAGATAATGGCCTATTTTCTTTTTCTGACCCGTCGTTTTGGGTAAGCATCGGTTATAAAGCGAACAAGCCTCGCATTTTTTCTCATACGTGGCTGTCGGAGTAATGCCGCTATCCAGGAGCGTATGCAATTGCTGAGCCGCCTCTTCGGTTTGCTGGCGGAGATTATCTGAAATATCGACTTCTTTGCGTCTGCGAGGTTTACCATAAAAGAAAGCCCCTTGTGGAATCGATGTTTTCAGCATCTCTTCCAGGCAGATCGTCTGGGCGCAAAGCTGGACTTCATCGCAGGCATCAATTTTCGGGCTGCCGCGTTTGTATTCCACAGGAAATGACCGCCAGAGGCCATCTGCCTCCGGCAGCGATATCCCCGTTTCAGATTTGTGAAATTCCACCACATCCGCCTGGCCGATCAGGCCCAGCCGATAGGTATGAATTCGCAAGCCACGGACAATCCTTATGCTCGGCCGGTTTTCCGTGTCGGCCTCATGGACTTTGTCGTGCATTTGCCGACCTTCGGCCGTCAGCCGGTTTTCTTCCCAGACCTGCTCCAGATGAATCAGCCCGCACTGACGCGGACAAAACAGCCAGTGCTGTAAGGCGGAAATCGGTAATAATTGGTCTTCGGTGTACATGGCTATTTCAGCGGATTTATGACAGTCACACCTGAAAAACCTGCTAACGATCCATCATCTGGAATAACAATATTGTCTTTGTAATCATCAAAACTGCGAGGCGGTTTGCCATCACAAGATTTGATTTTGACTGTTTCAAATAACTTGTGAGCAGGCGCATTACCAAGTTTACTATCATGCTTAAATACGATCAATTTTCGTGCACACATCTTGCCGCGAGCGGCTGAGTGGTCATGGTCAAACATATTGATCAGGGCGTCCCAGAGCAGTTTCAGATCATCTTCAGTGAAACCGGTTTGTTCAGCAAGGCTAGCGGAAATATATCCTTCGGTACGATAAAGAGCATAAGGAACAATATTTTTACGCCCCATTGTTCGATTGTCTCCCGATTGACTGTCCGCCTCTTTTTCTGTGGCTACAGCCATTCGGGTAATAGTCAACTCTCTGGGACAGACGATATCAATGCTTCGACCAAAATTCATCTGGACTGCTCCACGAACCTGACCGCAATTACATTCCTTAAGAGACATTACCGCTCCAAAAGTTCTGACGTCAAAGAAATTCTGACACATCCAAAGCCGGGCTTTCTCAATATCATCACCGTTTTTCTTTTTATCATCAATTTTTAATGCTTCATAAGCTTTTCTTTGCTGACTTGTTAATACAGCTTTTTCTTTGACATAAGTACAATACGGAGCCTGATCGTTTTTAACAAGTTGAACATAATTTCGAATTTTCCGTTTTAAGCAGACATCGGTTACAATGCCGAAACTGGTTTCCGGGTCAATACGCGGCATATTCCCCGCATCCGGATCTCCGTTGGGATTGCCGTTTTCCACATCGAATAGATAAACAAATTCATAGCGGTTTTGAATTGCATTACTCATAAGTCTAATCTCCTTTATATAGTCAATTATTATTGGTTATCTTTGCGTGACTCTTTGCCTTTGAAGAAATCCTGCCGCTGATGATAGTAGCCAATAGCAAATAACCCCTGTTCATCAAGTGTCAGATGGGCTTTGAATCCCGTACTTTCAATTTGATCCATAATACTGCCAACTAATTTCTCAAAGAAAACGGCCTTTCCCTGGTTATCAATTTTTGAAATATGATGGTTTTTCAGATTCAACAGTTGAGGGAAAACAACCTTTGGGGTTGCAGATGCCGCCCCCCAGAAACGATCTTTAATAGTAGCATTGAGGCCCGGGGAAGCCTCCTGTTGGGCTTTTTCTAATACGGCAAAAAGCCTGCCCAAAAGATATGCCGGGTTTTTGTTTTCTGTGTCTAACGCCATAGATACCTCCATTCCTTGTTTATAGAGTCTGTGTTTACGTACCAGTATTGCCTTTAAAATTGCCGCACGAACATAATTTACATTATTGATAGGTTTTCCATTTTTATCTTTGAGGGCTGATTCTGCCCGGATACGATTAATCACCGCATTTTGCAGTGCTTGCGGATAGGCCGTTCCTTCCAAAATCGACCGTAAAACCGCCCCGGCCAAAAGCGGTTGCGGAGATTTATCCGAGGCCTTTTGGTTCACCGTTTCCCGCAATAATCGCCAGATGCCGGGATATTCAGGATCGGAGTCAAAGCTTTGCCGGAGATTTAAATCCCGAAAATGCTGCCCGATTTTATCCTCCAATTGCCCCACCGTACAGACATACCAGAATCGTACAGCAATGCGTGCGGCATTGGGGGACAAACCAAGAATAAAAAACCTGATTTCTTGATCTATACCGGCTATTGGTTTCCCTTCACGTATAGACTCCAATGCCTGCCGCAGTTCAGCATTGTCGGATATGTCTAAATCTTTTGGGTCCAGCATCATCCCAAACATCCCCTCAATCGGCGACTCCCGTTCTGTCCAAAAAACTGTTGTCGCATCGCCAATCTGGATTTTTTGCTTGCAGTCATTGGCAAGAAGATAGTTTAATGCAGTAGCATAAGAAAATGCAGACATATCTCCTACGGGTGCATTGAAATTTTGCTCTTTACCGTATGAACAAAAAGAGTCCAGATTAAAGGTAATCAGAGCAGCCCCACTACTTTGTGCATCTCGTACCCCTTTGATGGGTGGATGAAGTCGAGCGATTGGCTGATTTCTCCCTGTTACAAGACAGAATCTGTTCTGTCTTTCTGCATCTTGGTTCTTGTATTGAAGCCATATTTGTTTCAAGATGTTATTTTCATGTAGATATTGTCTGTCTCCATCAGTCCGAAACACAACATTGCCGCCGGCAAGTTCAGCCCAATTGCTTAACGTTCCGAAATTTTGGGGATTCCAGTTATTCAGAAAGGTAAGCATTGCGGAAATCTCATTATTCTGAACTTCTTTTAGTATTTCACTATGGAATTGACGGAAGACATTAAAACATTCTGCCGCCTTTTGAGGATTTTCTTTATTATCCGCTCCAAGTACATAAGATGTATTATCCCATAGGAAGTTGGGAATAGGGCTGATTGTGCGTTTGAATGCCTGTGGCACTATCATGTCCCTTGGAACCAGCTTTTTGCCCTTATGGACACGAAGATCATTAAATTGCAGAAGATTTCCTTCTTTATCAAGGACGATCTCCGCATGAATCTTCTCACGGCTGAATCCCGGTGGCGAAATCTTTATGTCCGGGTTTTCTGCCAGCCGGTCATAATAATGACATAGTTCCTGAATAATCATACCTTGACCTCCTTTGTCTGAAACGGCGGAATGGCAATGATGCCGTCATTCATTTCAGCCCGGAAGAAATGCGGCGACATATCGTCCGGAAAATCAATATCATGCAGCATAAAACCTAAATCCTGTTTCCCCCGCAAATGTGAAGCCGGGATGGGTTCGCCGTTTTCCAGCAGTCGAAAATGAGCCGGAAACTCCCGGCATCCCAGATAAGGCTGCATAAAACATTGCCCTTCTCTGGCCCGGCGGGTGAACATATCCAGGTGCTTGCCGTCATTTTGATCCTCACCGCCGACATATTCAAAATGGGCCTCAATTACATAATCCACATCCCGCAGAATCATTGCCGCCCGCTGCTGGCGGTCGCTCTCAATAAATAATTCCAGCGGCGACTGGCCGTCTTTCATTGCAGTCTTAACATTTCTGAGAGGGATTTTGCTGGCCACCTCATTTCGCCGGATGTTCATGAATTGAACAGGATTGAGAACATGAATCCAGTCGATCACCCAGCGAATGGCCGGTTTCCAGTAAATCGCCTCCAAAATACCGCGAGCCGCTGACGGTGTCATGACATCGTAACTGACCCGTTCCACTTTCATTTCAGGTCGGGTGAAACAGGCATATTTTCCCCAGACCTTTAGTTTGACTCCAAAACTCATCCTATCTCCTTTCTATCAATTACCCAATTAATGATTCCGGATTTGGATTATGGTATTCAGTGTCCAATCCCACTTTGTTATCATATAAATGAATATCTCTCAAAACAGTAAAAATTCCCTGTATGATTTCAAGACTTCCTGCCTCAAATAATTTACCCCAGTGATAGGGATTTATCTGTACGGTGTATTTTTGCAGTTTCCGGCTAAAGCCCCTGAGGCTATCCGCGCCTCGAATTTGTTCGACTAATTTATATGCATCTTTTTCTATTGGAATAATTACAGGCTTATTCTCTTCAGAAATCAGCATGAATTTTTCAGCAATGGTTCGAAATGGAAAATCGCCTTTTGCACCCTGTTTGATCAGACCAAGAATATTATCCTTATCCAATCTCTCCCCCTGCTTCCAGTAATACTCTTTGAAATATTCCTCAATAGCCTCCAGCGAAAGCATGTCCTGCGGGAATCGCCGAATAACACCCTCTGCCGTCTGTGCCGTATGGCGAAAATATCCGGCGGGCAATTTCCCTTCGGGTTCAAATACAAAAACCTGACCATATTCCAGCAAGCCTTCCCGATTACATCGCCCGGCCGCCTGGGCTATGGAATCCAATCCGGCAATAGCTCGATAGACCACCGGAAAATCAATATCCACTCCGGCCTCGACAAGCTGCGTACTGATAACCCGACAAGACTGTTTTTCTTTTAAGGTTTTCTTGATTTCTCCCAGTACTCGTGAACGATGAAGCGGATACATCGAGGCGCTTAGATGAAACACTCCCGCTTCTGAAATAAGCTGTCGAAATAATGCCTTGGCGTGTTTTCGGGTATTGACAATACACAACATCTGCTCATATTGTTTGATACTCTGGACAAGCGATACATCTGTCTGCAATCCAAGATGTTGAGTATTCACCCTTTTTAAATCATGATAGAGGGTTTGTGGGCAGGCGGTTATTTCCCTGACATTCTGGAGACCTGCTGGAAAATCTGTCCGATATTGAATGGCAGGCTGTGTGGCACTGCACAGCACAATCGAACATTGATAATGCAAGGTCAATTCTCGGATTGCTTCAAGGCATGGCAAAAGGAGTTCTGATGGCAGACTTTGGACTTCATCCAAAATAATCACACTTTGGGCTATATTATGCAACTTCCGGCATCGACTGCCACGACAGGCAAACAATGATTCAAAGAATTGAACGTTGGTTGTAACTACGATTGGAGCGTCCCAGTTCTCACTGGCCAGTCGGGTTTTGTGGTCTTCCTCTGCCGGTTCATAATTACTGTGATGTTCAAGCACTGCCTGATCACCAAAAATATCTCGGAATACTTTGGCATTTTGTTCGATAATGCTGGTATAGGGGATTACATAAATGATTCGTTTTTGTCCCCATTTCATTGCATGTTTGAGAGCAAATGCCATTGAAGATAGTGTTTTTCCGCCACCCGTCGGCACGGTCAGTGAAAAAAGTCCCATTTCTTGTGTTGCTGCATCCAGACAATCAGACAGAATACCGGCTCGAATCGAGTTGACTTTCGTTTTATTGACATGGTTTTGTAAAACCGACAGATGACTATCCAATTTATGACATAAATTATCCAAAGTAATTGGGATTGGGCGAGACTCGGCTTTTTGGGGCATCATGTGTCTTTCGGTATCCAGAAAGTCGGCATCGGTCAGACAAGAAAACAACATCCGAATAAAGAAACTAAGTTCAAAACAGAACCGGGTTTTGTCCAGCATAAATGGCAGACATGGCTTGGCATGATCAAAAAAAGCTTGGGGTGAATCAAAATGGTAAGGTAAATGCTTGTTCATTCTTTTAGGCAAACCGGATTCTTCATCTGTATTTCCCTCCGGCAAGCCAGCATGATGTCCTGCAATAATATAAGAGAGAACCTTGCCTTCTCCGCCCTGGGGCCATTTTTTAACAGCCTGTTGCGCTCCATAGGTTGAATGATCGACTCTGCATTTTTGCTCTATATGTGCATCACATGAGTTTCCAAGCATAGCTTGAAATTCATCGCTGTATTTTCCGAGATCATGCCATAACCCTGCCAGATACCCCCAATCCCCCGCACTGAATGCCTCGGCAAATTGACGTGCTAATTCCGCAGTCCCTCTGAGGTGGTCATCAAGACGCTGCCATCGCCCGCCCTTTTCAATCGAAAGCCCGGCCGGATCCGTATGTGCGTAATAAACCTTCGTTCCTTTCTTGTCCACAATAAAGCTCCACAAAGGACAGAATTAGTCTGTACAAAAACAAACCAAAGAAAAAATAATTTACGCAAAACCTGCAAATTTCATTGATACGCCTTTCAACTAATATCCTTCCAAAATCAGTCAAAAGGGCTTCGGAGGGAGATAGGCTAAACCCAGAGCTCGTTTCCACCCTTTTTATGAAAATAATCATATTGCCAAGATGCGGTAAAGCAAGATATTTTTTAGAAAAACAAGATCAATAAATATTCATACTTTTTCTTGCTCAAGTATTTTCCTCTTCCGCTCAAAATCCCGTTGTACTATGCTGGATAGCAAACTAATTCATTTTGAAAGGGACAATCATGACATTACGCATCCGGAAACTTATTGTTATTGGGATAATTGGCGTCGTCTTTATGGCCGGCAACATCTTAGTTATCGCCAACTGGCTGGCTGCAAAAGGCATCCCAGAAAAAGCCAACTGGATTCGGGAGAACTTCCTAACTGGCACGGCTATCACAGTCATCATCGCCCTGCTGATTCTGCTGGTAAATCCCGGCAGAACAGAAAGCAATATTGGTCAGCATAGATGCCCTGTCTGCGATAAAAAGATGACCGGTAATTCAAACTACTGCAGCGAATGCGGCTGCAAAGTAGCATAATCAAAACCTGAATTTTCAAAATTACGCATGTACATAAGACCCTTTGAAATTGGATCAGAGGGGCCGTTATACGCTCCATGTACAACGGATATTAAAGCCGTTTGCAGATGTTTACCATATACGTGCAACGGATCAAATGAACTCTGGCCATATGCCGTTTTTTCTTTTGACGGAGAAGACTTGTCAAGTATAATTTACTCACTCAAGCGGTCTTATGATTTATTGACAGGAAGAGTCAAGAATGGACTACTCTAAAATCATGAATGCACTGGATGAGTCCTCATTATTTGATCTGTACAGGTTGCGTGCTGCAATAAACAAAGAGTTGGATAACGCAGAACGAATTGAAAAAATCAGGCGGTTAATCAAAGTTGGTGAAACGATCCGTTATTTTGTCGACGAGGAAAACCGGCTGATCGAAGCAGAGATGCTGGAAATCAAGAGGACTCGCATACTGGTTCGAAACAAACATGACCTGAAGCGGTGGGATATCCCCTTTTATATGATCAACCTTGAGGGTATTCCCGTCGACATCGTTCGACCCGAAAACACCAAAGGAATTAGCCGACACGAAGTTCGAATCGGCGACTTTTACGGCTTTTGAGACAGAGCCAATAATATTTTACAAGGCAGGGGCATTCGCACCAATCCCAAGACGGTCACTCTGCTCGTTGAGCCGAACCGACGTTGGCAAGTCTCCTACTCAATGCTACACTCGATTATTGACGGACAAAAAGCAGGCGAGCAAAAATTTATCGAAGGTGTTGTTGTTGACAGCCATTCGGGCTGAGTTGGGTTGGCACAGCAAGAGGCAACCGTTTATATAATCCGTTAGACTTCCCTGCCAGATAAAAAGTCGCCATTAATCAAAACGGTGATTTTTCAGATATGTGTTTTCTACAAATGGACACCATACATTTGATACTTTGGCTATTAAGAAGATAGAACATTAAAAAATCAGTAATTTCCGAATCATCGCAGCACGTTTATATATCGTTCCCATTGAAACCCCAAACACTTCTTCTAACTCGCTATTGAGAACACCCGGTACACCGACTCCTATACTGCTTACTGCATAGACCACTCCGCCCGCCCAACCACCTGGCTTACCGGACATTGATACTTGATCAGCAAGAAGCTTCGTTAAAGTACGATGGGCTCGAATTTTTAGCCGATCATTCGGATACTTCGCGAAGAATTTACGTAATAGCTTCCGGCACAACTGACTCGAAATGTTATTGATAGCAATCATAGTTTAGCACTCCAAACTGATAGCTGTTTTTTAAATTTTCAATATAGAACATAATATCGTAGTTTGTGTCATATTCAACAAAAAGAACGATATCTACAGCATCTTCAAATAAAAACACAGCCAAAAACCGCTGTATCATAATAACTATTTTGCTTGTCAATTCTTTATCTTATTTTCCGGTATTGGTTTGTCCAGCGGATCTGGCCATAACCATACAGATTTTGGATTTATCTGACTAACCACTGAATCATCCTTGTCGAGCCTTTTATTTGCTGAACAGTAAATACATGCGTTGTCACAGGTATTGAAGTTACCTACATCCTTTGTTTCGTGACAGTTACAATTTTTACGCGTAGGTTTTATTGGCAGTTCTGATATTTCTGGAATTACTCGTCTCAGCAGTTCTAAGTCCATACAGGACGCCTTGTGTAACCCAGCAACTTCGGCAACCTCTGGCTGAGCACATATTTCTGGCCGAATTCCATAAGATGAGGCTATTTTGCCAAGACGAGCAAGTAATTCCGCTTTACGGTCTAATTGCCACATCAGCAATGTATCGCCTGTTTGACGTAATACCGGAAGTATACGTTCTGAGACATGATGGTAAGATCCCTCACTTAGTAAAAGGCTCATAACGCAACGCGGAGTTCCACAGAGAGATTTCGCCAGCTTTTCAAAGTTATTAACATGCCAAGTATCATCCATTTGACGGGTCAAAACAACTGGATCATATCTCCACCACACATGATTTGGGCCATATCTTTCCATGAGCTTTTGCGCCATCTTCAACATTGAACTCGTTGGTGGGGTATTTGGTTCCAACGGCGAAGTATAACCGGTTATCGTAAGGAAAAATATAACCGGCTTCCCGAACGTATCTATTTCATCTAACCGAGGAAACACAGGCGATGGATTTTTCGTCCAAAATACAAAACCGTGAATATTATTTGGCAAAAGAGAAATGTAGAATGACTTCCCGTTAATGGAATTGCGGACATAGCATCCACCTTGCTTGAGCTTGTCCGTGAACCAGTCGATATACCTGGGGAAAGCGATGATGTCTGTTCTTCTACTGACACTGATGACATATTTATTTCGCATCGTATTTGCCTTCGGAATATGTCCAATTATTTATATTTTGTCAAATCATAGAAATTATACACCATTCGAATTCTAAATCGATTATAAATTATGGATAAGTTAATGACAGTTTAATGATAAATCGATAGAGCTATCGCTAACCTGGGATGAAAACCGCAGCCCAAAACGACTGCGGAAAGAAAGAATCAAGAAGGGGCAGATTGGGGCAGGCACGCTTTTGTGGACTCATATGGAACGACAGTATAGTCTGAATTCCTCAATATCTGTTCATCAAACACAGACCAGTCGCCATAATACACGCCTCCATAAAAAAGCAAGTCGCCTTGGAGAAATAGCTCCTCACTGCTCTCATCCGCTTTCCCCAGAATCAAATGAAAAGCATAAATTGTATGCACATACTCATACGGGCCCAGGACCGGCCTATCGGTTCCCCAGTCATTCATGTCCTGGTTGGGGTCTGTCCTGCCGTGAAACAATCGGATGTACAGCATCTTGCCCCCCTTTCATATCACCGGTTCCAAGACTTTGATGGTTTCGGGAACAAGAATATCGCGTGACACAATACGATGAGCCTGGCACAGTTTGACATAGTTTGTGAATATTTCATCACAGAGCCTGTCAAAATCCTGTATCAGTTCAACACGTTCCCGGAGCTGACTGTTTGACCACTCCTGAAAGGTTTCACCTTGGTCTATCGCCCTGCCCGACCAGGTAAAGACCTGCATATCAGGCTCGGTAAAATTAACCCGACTCCTGGCCTGGCATCTGCCGCAGATCCCTTTTTGACCCTCGGGGACAACCTGATAATTTTTCTGGCCGCAGTGGGTACAATAACTCAGGTAACCACTGGGTTTGATGCCGCCCTGATAGAGGAGCACATACCCTCCAGAACGACCATTGATCCCGGCCTGCCACTGCCAGTGATGTTTTGTGCCAAATGCCTCCAGCAGGTCACTGAATACCTCATGCCATTGCGGCAGCGTAAACAGTTCCCACCAGATTTCCTCTGCAACATCGTCAGGCTTGACCAGCTTGAGCAGCTTGATGCAGTTGGCATAACTGGTGGATTGATTCCAGGCATGCAGGGTATTATACCGGGCATGGTTTTTCAAAAACGCGATCATCTCGCCGCGTTTGTTTACATTAATTTCCTGATAAAACATGGTATTCACCTCATCTTTCTAATCTGCAAATAATGCACCTTGGGTTATCGCCCGGCCAATGTTGGTCCAGGCACTGTCCATCAACTGGCTTTCTGTTAATTTCTGCTCAGAGCCATCAATCAGATTCAGCACATAAAACCGGCCATCTTGCGGATCATACCGGATGTACTTGGAACTTCTCAGGCCTCCGCGAAGGAGGATAAAGCAGTCCAAGCCCTCCTTTGCCAGTGCTTTAAGCTGCTCCACCGAATCTATCCGTCTATTTTTGATGTCCTGTTGTGTCATATTTTCACCTCATGGATTTATACTGCTCGTACTTGAAATTTTCCGTTTCGGCGCGGCTACAAAGCTTTCAGCCGCCAGCTTCCAGCAACAGCTTTATCCCCGCGGCTGCGTAGGGTAACGTTACCCCGTGAGTACGCGCGGCATAAAACGGCCTGTGGCCGTCGCGGAATAATCATACCCGTTGGGTATAAAATGTGGCTTAGCGATAGCCAAACCGCGCTATCGCTAAGCACAACGTCATGGTCAGCCACCTGTGACCTGTATCTCCGAAGCCAGCAGATTGACCTGAAGGTCTGCATCCACTGGTAATAACCGCAGATACCGGGTAAACTGGGCCAGCATGAAGCCCGCCGCAATATTGGCACAGTAGATCGTGGTTTTAGCAGTGCAGGAGCCTGCATAGGCCTCCTGAGAGCCAAATAGCGTGGTTGGGTAGTATGCCCTGGATTGAGCATCGCAGACCGCCAGAACCCGCAGGACCTCGGCTGCCATCCGACCATCGACAAAGAAGCTGACCTTGTCCTGGACCGCCTCCCAGATGAGCCTGCGGCTTTCAATGGAATCCACACAGGTAAACACACAATTGCCGATCTTTTGACTCCGCTTAAAGCGTTCATCGCTAATTTGGATATCCAGGTCCGGATTGATCTGACGGCATAACTGGCTGGTTGCATCCACCTTGGCTATCCCTAAATCTGCCTGCCAATACCCCTGGCTGGCCAGGTTGCTTTCTTCGACCACATCAAAATCAACCAATTCTAGCCGGGGGATGCCGATAGCGGCCAATTGCAAGGCCACCTGCCTGCCAATGGCCCCCACACCAATGACCGTGGCCTGACATTGACTGATCCGTTCAATCGGGACAATATCCTTTTGCCTGCTGTAGCGTTCGGTACTCATAGGAACAGGCCCTCCTGCTCATCCTCCCAGAAGTCCGAAAAGATGCCCACTTCATCCACACTGGCACCAAAGGATTCCGGGGACTGTTTTCCCGGCAAAGCAGGATTGTCCTGGGGTTTGGAGGGTTCCTTTATCAGGTGGACAGGATGGATATTCCGCTTGAATTCTTCCTGCCAGGCTGCCGGATCGGAGGATCCGAAGGGATAGCGATAATCCACCTGAACGGGAAGCTGGATCTGGGCTCCAGGCCCGACATTGATCGAGAGCCTGGCATAGACCTGATTATCCTGGCACAAGATAAACATCACCGCCCACTGGCAGGAACCAAAGACCCGAAAAAACGTCTCCTCATCGGTATTGCTGGGGCCGGCGATCCCGGAAGGATGCGTATGGCACCACACGCGTGCGAATTGTTCAGGTTTTCGGCCCAAAACCACCTGGTCTTCAAAGTAATCCGCCACCGCCTGATCCTCCATCTGGACACTGACGCAGGTGACCTGCTGCTTTACAGTGATAAAATCCTGCACATAGAGTAAATCCCTGGCCAAAGTAATACCAAAGCCGGCGATTTCATGGTTGCCCTGGTCCCGGAAGTACAGCAGCTTGGCCCAGGCCGTCGGGGAAAACCGCAGGCTGGGGCGTGGGGATGGATTCTGAGGGATTGGGGTCTGGATTCGATTTGTTTTCATGGTCATTCTCCTGTTGACATGAGGTACAAAGATCATTTTCGATGCAGTGCACGCAGCACAATGCGCCGCACTGCTTACATTTTTTGACACAGTATTTGCACAGGGGGGCTTCACAACAGTCGCATTTGCCGATGCAGGCGTAACAGAAGGTCCCTTCACAGATGGAACAGACCGTCGTGCAATTCTCGCAAAAGTCCTGGTCGCACTGATTGCAGACATATCGGTCAACTTCATAGACCTGTCCGCCGCAGTCACTGCAGGTCCCACCCTCCCAGTCCGTCAGCAGGATATAGGCACTGCCGGGGTTGTAGGTATTCAGTATCCGGACGACCATATTGAAAAAGTCAAACAACCGGCCCTGAAGTAAGGCATTACGGATCGCAGCCGCCCCATCGCCCTCACAAAGAACCCTGCCGGTAACATGGGGGTGAGTCACTTCCGAAGAGGTTTGGGCCGGATGGGGATTTAAGGCGATAATCTCATAGGGTCTGCGTCGAGCAAGCTCAAAAAGCTGGTCGACATACAGACCTATCTTAAAATCCCCCAAAAACACGTCTTCCAGGGTGATGGGGTCTGTCTGAATACTGAGACAGTGGTTTTTTCGATCAAACGATATCTCGCCCAGTTCCTCGGCAATCTGGTCAAATTCCGCCAGGATATCCGTCATCGTGGGCAATTTCTGTTCCCGCCTGTCCAGCGACTGTCTCACGTTGGACAGCATCCAGGGGATGTCATGGGCCGCCACATCCATACGGTGCCTGCAGCGGTAGGCCGCTGCCATCCATTGACGGGTGATGGCTTTTTCCATCAGGCGGTTTTGAGTGATAAACTCCTCAAACCGGCATTGTAGTTTATGGGTTTGATTCAGCAGGTCCTGATATTCCCGGGACTGCTGTTTTTGGATCTGCCCAAGCAGCAGATTGGCAAAATAGATTGAGTCCATACGTTTTTGTCCTTTCCAAAAAAAGAAGGCATCTGCCAGGATTGATGAGCAGATGCCTTCAGGGAATGAGGTTATGTCACAGATGGATTACACTGCTCCATCAATCTTAACAGGAGTCACCGTAATACGGTCCTCTTCCCGAAGTACATAGTCTTTGGGGACCGGCTGACGGTTGACGCGGATCAGATAATCGGCTGCCTTTTCATCGGGCATTTTGTCATGGAAAAACTGTTCCACAGTGGTGCCTTCGTTAATATTCACAAAATCGGCAAAACCGCCGCCCAGATTGTTGATAAATAAAACTTTCATGGTTCGTTTCCTTTCGTTTTTTGAATGGTTATTGGTTATCGTTGTACATAACATGTCACAGACTTGAACGGGGGACTGTGCGCAGAGTATCCTCGTTTTTGCATGGTATTCCTTTCCATAAGTTAACTCATTGTGATGTATGTAGTATGCTTTCTTGATGAACTACTTGTTGGATTCTGCACAGAGGGCTTGTAAGACAGATTCGACATCTTTTTTTGTCTGCTGCATAACCCGGATCGCTCCGTCCAGAGTGCCTTCGCCACCCTCCTGGATTTCAATGACCAGGAATGTAAACAGGCCATCGCCGATATGGCTGCGCCGGACTTTGGCTGCCAAAACCGCCAGGCTAAGACAATCCCGAACGGGGTCAAGAGGCAGCAGGTCGGCATCCGGATAGGCCTCATAAATCAGCCGCGCCAGATTGATTTTATCGGGACTCATCGTGTGCCCTTTCTGAAGGACCTCTTTCGTCTTGGACAAGGGCTGATTCCAGGGCATTTTCCATGTCGAGGATCAGAGGGTCTTCATCGCAGATCGCGTTAAATACAATCAGGCGAAGCCGGCCCTGCCAGAGTTCCAAACTGATCGGATAGCCGCATCCGCTTGCCGAGGTCTTGTTGCCGTAGCCGGCAGGACGTATCCAAAGTTTTCCCTGCTCTACAAGGCAGGTCACTGGAACACGCCGGGGCAAAACCGCCGGTCCCTGTTCCTCAAGTACCAGCGTAAATGTGTTTTGTGACATAGGTTTTCCTTTCTGAATAAGGGTTAAAGTCAGGTGGATTTAACGATTGTGATGGATGCCGACGTCGGCAATAAAACGCAATAGCTCTGACAAGCTGTATTCATCAAAGCCCAACTCCTGGCACATCCTCTCATAGGTGCCGTCAAATCATCTGCTGGGTGGAAGATCCGGTAGAGACACCAGGACCCCTTTCGATTCGTCGGCCAGCCGGTTCAGCTTTGCTGCCGCAACAGCCATCGGGGCACAGTCCTCCACCAATGGATTCGAAGGTTGAATCATCCCAAGAACCTCTCTGAGTTTTCGGATTTCCGGGGCAAAGGCACGGGATTGTTCCCCGCCGCTATCGAGGCTGGTTAAGACTTCTTCGAGGATTTTGCAGACTTTCGTACGCATGGTCGATCCTTTCCAAGACGTTCACTCATATCAATCCGAACTTTATTGCCCTGGTCATCCATCACCTCCAAAATCGGCGGGATGGAATCCGAGTCAGTCATCATCGCATAGGCGCACTTTGCCGCCTCGACGACATTGCCCGCCCCCACATCGATCACATAGATCACACGAAATACCGGCGGGCGGTCTTTGGGAGGAGGCATAATTGAAAATCCCTTTTTCATGATTCTGTCTCCTTAAACAGATGCGGAGCAATCTGGTTTAATGCCGTCGGCTTAAAATGCAGATCCCGTTCAATCGGCAGTCCCATCGGTCCCCGGGCCGTCTCCAGCTCGTTTAAACTGAAATACCCGAGTTCCTCAAAATGGCCCTGGACCAGGCCGAAGAAAGTAAAATTTACTTCACGGCCTGTTTTATCTAAAACCGGCTCCCCCTCAGTGGCCGTCCAATACCATTGTGAATCCGGGGTAAAGAAACGTACATATGCAATGGCCTTACCACCTTTGCCATCCTGGGCATAAAGAGGGGGCAATATATCGCGGATTTCTGCGGGCAATAATGTCATCCCGCGGATTTTATTATTGGCCAATACTTTTTTGGCATGCTCCACGGCAGCGGTATCCCCCACCACAATCGTGTTGGCGGGTGGAATTCCCATCGCTTCGGCCATGCTGCTTAAAAATGAGGCCATATTTTCAGCCTGCTGCCTGCGATTAATCGGATCGGATTCACAGGCCGGGATCGGCGGGGTTAATAATTCCACCTGTTCGGTGTCCAGTTCGATCACCACTCGGCCATTTTCCTGTCCGTACCATTCGATATAACAACTGCCCTCGGCTCCATAGTCGCACGGCGGCAGTCCAGCGGTTATGTCTCCAGCTTGCCCTTTCTGGGTCGCAGAAAATCCCTGCATGTACTGAGCTGCTTTTTCTACATCAGCGGAGTTACCGTCACCGTGAAGCCTGATTCTGGCTCCCCGGATATCTCGGTGAAAGTCCCCAGCCAAATCCAGGACAACCTTGTCCTGAATTCCTGCAAACTGGATCCAGCCGGTCACTTTTCCCAGCCGTGTATTATCCAATTCGCCTTCGATTACATACTCTGTGGGTCTCCAGGCCATAATAACACCTCCATTTCTTTGGGTTGTGACACGATCCCTCGCCTGGGAGGGCTCGTGTCGGATTCATTACTTCTGCCGCGGCATCTTTGCCGGGCTGTAAGACTTTTGTGTGCCATCCTCCAGCAGGATGGTCATCGTTCCATTGACATCGATGGTCAGTTGTTTCCAGGGACTGATCAGATCGGAGATCACCGTCAGTAGCTTATCCCGGAGGAATTCTTCCGGGCCGGTGATTTCAGCCCAGAAGCGGTTTAAGTCTTCCTCAAACAGCGATAACTGGGTATCATAGGTATCCCCATCATCCTGATAACCACCCAGGTGATACCAGATTTCCTCGGCAGACAAGTCCGTTCTGGCAGCCGGGGTCAGACAGAGGGTCTTTTCCAGCCAGCTGCAGGGAGAGCTTTTAACCTCGATGACTGCCATCGGCACCGCGCTTTCAAAACGCCTGCCATCACTGGTCAAAACCGCAATCTCAATCGACTCATAGGCCTCGACAGTCCCGGACTGAATCCAGCCGGAACCGAGTTTTTTTCCCAGTGTCACGGTGACCTTTCCCACGGCTGGCAGCTTGGCCCAGCTATACCCTTCATAGGCATGGCGGATATCAACCGGGATAAACAGATTCTTTGCCTTAAAACTCCCCGCCGCAGCAAGGATATGGGCATTTTCAATCTCCAACTCGTCCAGATGATCTCCGGCCTTGTAACACCGCGACAACGGGAACTCTTTGGGCTTGACAACCTGCATGGGCTGGGAACATTCTCCATTGGCCAATAATCCCTCCGTAAAAACCGGATCGGATTCCGGCAGATCAATCCCCAGCTGCCTGGCCCGAAGGTAGTTGTCATAAGACAGGGTATGCCGGCCCTGTTTGTGAATAAACCGATACGCCTCTTTCTCCAAGATATCCTTGAGCTGCCTGAACGCCTCGTTTTCCACCATCCGGGTCCTGGCCGGCAGCATCAGGCGAAGTGCGGTGGTTTCCCCGGTTAAATNNGCTGATGGGCTCATCATCAAACGGCACAACCTGGCCATAGAAGTTGACCAGCACATCGTGATGGTAATAATTGGTCTGAAAGGCCTTGTGCCAGGCACTCAGATGGTCCCGTCTGCGGACCTCGATCCGGCATCCCAGGTGGGGATAACAGGTCGATTGACGCGAACAAAACCGCTTTTGGGCACAGGATTTACCATTTACCGTGACATCCAGCCCTGTAAATACGGCGTATTTTTCGACCGTATTCATCTCCCAGGGCTGATCCTGAAACTGCAGGCGAGTACCTTGAACAGCCTCCGGCAGCTCAAACAACTGGGCAGGCTGGCCGGTCCAGATAGATTGGGTAACTACTAATTTCGTAGAGCCGCTTTCAATGGTCACATCCCGGGGTGCCAGGCTGAATATCCCCACCCCGGCCGGGTCTTCGGACCGCTCGGTCTTGTCAGTCCAGCCGCTGCCGCCCAGGTCCAGCAGGGTTTGAAAATCCTGTATCCCCGAACCATTGTCCTGGATGGTGACAAGGCCGTCTTTCTGGGTGATTGTGACCTCGGTTGCCCCCGCCCGGCGGGCGTTTTGCAGAATCTCAATGATCCTGCCTTCCAGCGTCCCGGTAAACAGCCGGTCTGCCTTCGATAAAAGACGCTTGTTGACCTGGGCCTGAATGGTTTGCTGTTGCATGGTTAAACCTCCATTTTCTGTGTTTTGAGATGGCTTCATCCCGCGCGTCGGATGAAGCCGTCTCGGTTCCGGTTTGCATACGCGCATAAAAAAGAGCCTCAGGTTGCCTGAAGCTCTTATGTTGATTGGAAAACAATCTGTAAAAGACGATTATCTTCTTCTATAATATTTTATACGTATCCTGCTTGATATTTTGCGTTTCAGCGCGGCTAAGTACAGCAGCTTC
>DLFY01000232.1:17983-18423 GCA_002482415.1 Phycisphaerales bacterium UBA7708 | reverse complement strand
CCGCCCATACCGCCGCCGGGCATTGCAGGGGCTTCTTTCTTTTCGGGGATTTCACTGACAATCGCATCCGTCGTCAGCAGCAGCGACGCAATCGAGGCGCCGTTCTGCAGGGCCGTGCGTTCGACTTTGGTCGGGACGATGACGCCGAACTTGATCATGTCACCGTAATCCTTGCGGACGGCATCATAACCGAAGTTCTTTTCCTTGGACTCCATAACCTTCTGGGCGACGATGGACCCATCGAGGCCGCCATTGGTCGCGATCTGTTTGATCGGGGCCACGACGGCGCGACGGATAATATCGACACCGATTTGCTCGTCGCCGGAGGTTTTGATTTTGTCCAGGGCCGACAGACACTTGAGCATCGAAACGCCGCCGCCGGGCAGAATGCCTTCTTCAACCGCAGCACGGCAGGCATGCAGGGCGTCTTCGACGCGGGC
>DLFY01000232.1:0-17954 GCA_002482415.1 Phycisphaerales bacterium UBA7708 | reverse complement strand
TTTGATGACGGCAACGCCGCCGGCCAGCTTGGCCAGACGTTCCTGAAGCTTTTCAATATCGTATTCGCTGGTCGAAGCATCGATTTCACGCTTGAGCTGTTCGATGCGGCCCTTGATATCACCGGTCTTGCCGGCACCTTCGACGATGGTCGTGGTGTCCTTGTCGATGGTGATGCGTTTGGCCTGGCCGAGCTGATTAAGCTTGACATTTTCGAGCTGCACGCCGAGATCCTCGAAGATGGCTTCGCCGCCGGTCAGGACAGCGATATCCTGCAGCATGGCTTTGCGTCTGTCGCCAAAGCCGGGGGCCTTGACCGCACAGATATTCAGCACGCCGCGGAGTTTGTTGACCACCAGCGTCGCCAGGGCTTCGCCTTCGACGTCTTCGGCAATAATCAGCAGCGGACGACCGGCCTTGGCAACCTGTTCCAGCACTGGCACCATCGTTTTGACTGCGGAGATTTTCTTTTCATAAATCAGCACAAAGGGCTTTTCCAGCACGCAGGCGCGCTCTTCGGGATTGGTGATAAAGTGCGGCGACAGATAGCCTTTATCAAACTGCATGCCTTCCAGCAGGTCCACCACGGTATCCAGCGACTGGCCTTCCTCGACGGTGATGACGCCGTCTTTGCCGACTTTGTCCATCGCCTGAGCCAGGGTCTTGCCGATTTCGGCATCCTGGTTGGCCGAGCAGGTGGCAACCTGTTCGATCTGCTTGCTGGACTCAATCGGGGTGCACATCTTCTGGAGTTCCGAGATAATGGTCTCGACCGCCTTATCAATACCACGTTTGACCTGCATCGGGTTGGCCCCGGCAGTAATATTTTTCAACCCTTCCTCAAAAATGGCTTCGGCCAGGATGGTTGCCGTCGTGGTTCCATCGCCGGCGACATTGCTGGTCTTGGAGGCGACTTCTTTGACCATCTGGGCGCCCATATTTTCATACGGGTCAGACAGTTCGATTTCCTTGGCAACGGATACACCATCTTTGGTGACGGTCGGCGAGCCGAAGGATTTTTCGAGAATGACGTTGCGGCCGCAGGGGCCCAGGGTAATCTTGACGGCGCGGGCAAGCTTGCGAACGCCTTCGCGGATCGCCGCGCGTGCTTCTGTATCAAATGCTATTTTTTTAGCTGCCATTATTGTTTCTCCTGTATTCTGTCTTTGTGAGAGTCTTTTGTCCGGCCGCGACAGACAAGATCATGGTCCGGGTCGGCCAATCAGAACTCATACGTCTATTTATGCTTCGACAATGGCCATAATATCCGACTCATCCATAATCAGATATTCCTTGCCGTCAATCTTGACTTCCGTGCCGGCATAGCTGGTAAACAGGACTTCCTGGCCCTTTTTCACCGACATCTCGCCGCGCTTGCCATTATCGAGCAGTTTGCCTTCACCCACGGCAATAATTTTTCCGCGCTGGGGCTTTTCCTTGGCCGAATCCGGCAAAACGATACCGCCGGCCGTCTTGGACTCTGCTTCGATCCGCTGAACAATCACCTTATCCGCCAAAGGTCTGATGTTCATTGTGTGTTACTCCTTTCAAAACAATACTTATGTTATTCCGATTTAATTCGTCTTGTTTCTGTCGAAACAAACTTCTCTACTTAGAGAACCGTAAAATTGCAAATGACGTGCCAAATCTTAAAAACATCCAACAAATAAGCCATATCTTATTTATTGAAATAGGGTTATAAAAAATCCGGCAGGCCCATACAACGATGATCCTGCCGGTTATGAACCGCTATCACTGCCACTATGGCAGAACTGACACCAGACCAGACAGGTCTGAATCCGCCCTGCCAATTATGCTTTCTGTGCTTTTTTCGGACGAATCCTTTCGGTTAGCTTCTGAACGACGACAAAGAAGACGGGGACCATCAGGACGCCGAAAATCGTTGCCAGCAGCATCCCGCCAAAGACCGCTGTTCCCAAAGCCCGTCGGGCGACCGCGCCGGCGCCGGTGGCAATCACCAGAGGAACCGTACCAATCAGGGTCGATAATGCCGTCATCAGAATCGGACGGAACCGCAGGCGAGCAGCTTCAATGGCCGATTCTTCGATGCCATAGCCTTCTTCGTGATGGGATTTGGCAAATTCCACCAGCAGAATCGCGGTTTTTGTTGCCAAACCAATCAGCAGCACGATACCAATTTGCGTATAGATATTATTGTCATACGCCCGCAGCCAGGTAAATGAGACCGCTCCCAGCAGCGCCAGCGGCACGGCAAATACAATCGCCAGCGGAATCGTCCAGCTTTCATACTGAGCGGCCAGGAACAAGAATGAAAACAGCGCTGCCACCATAAAGATAATGGGGGCCTGGTTGCCGGCGCGGATTTCCTGATAACTCATACCCGACCATTCATAGCCGATATTGGATGGCAGCGTTTCTTTGCACAGACGTTCCATCTCGGCAATGGCCTGCCCGGAGCTGAACCCCGGATTCGTTGACCCGGTGATGGTTGTGGAGGAATACAGATTATAATGGGTAACAAGCTGGGGGCCAATCGTATCCCGAACCGTCAGCAGCGTCCGCAGCGGCAGCATCTGTCCCTGAGCATTGCGAACCTCGAGCTGACCGATGCTGTCGGCGGTGGCACGAAATTCCCGGTCTGCCTGAGCAACGACCTTGAACGTTCGCCCAAACAGGTTAAAATCGTTGACATACGTACTGCCCAGATAGGTTTGCAGGGTATCAAAGACGGTGTTCAGCGGTACACCGAGGCTTTTGGCTTTCACGCGGTCGATATCCACATATAACTGCGGCACACTGGCCCGGAAGGTGCTGTTGAGCTGTGTAACCACCGGACTGGTACCGGCCTTGGCCAGCAGGTCGTTGGCCGCTTTCTCGAGAGCCAGCAGGCCGGCGCCGCCGCGGTCCTGGAGCCGCAGCTCAAAACCGCTGGTGTTGCCCAGACCGTGAATTGACGGTGGACCGAACGCCAGGCAAAATCCTTCGGTAATGCCAAACAGCCGCATTTGCAGCGTGCCGATGATTGCCGAGACATGCAGCGACGGATCTTTGCGTTGAGCCCAGGGCTTCAGATTGACAAAGCATATTCCGCCATTGGCTGCAAGTGTACCATCCAGCATGGAATACCCCGCCACCGACACATAATCCTGGACACCGGGGGTGGTCTGAAGAATCTGTCCAACCTGCTCCAAAACCTTTTGCGTTCGTTCCAGAGTCGAGCCGTCCGGCAGACGAACATTCACAAAAATGGAGCCTTCGTCTTCATTGGGAATAAAGCCGGTCGGCAGCTTCTTTAATATCATCAGTGAACCGGCTGTCATGACTGCAAAAATCAGCATGGCAAAAATGCTTTTGCGGATGACCGACCGCACCACTTCAACGTAGCTGCTGGTGGAGCTTTTCATAAACCGGTCAAACCATTTGGCCAGACGGTTGCCGTGTTCGCTGCGGGGCCGAAGCAGCAGCGCCGTCAATGCCGGACTGAGTGTCAGTGCGTTGATAGTTGAAAAACACACGGCAATGGAAATCGTGATACCAAACTGCATGTATAACATACCGCTGATGCCGCCCATAATAACCGTCGGCACAAACACCGCCAGCAGCACCAGCGTGGTGGCGATAATCGGGCCGGTAATCTGCTTCATCGCCTTGATGGAGGCATCCCGGGCGGACAGATTCTCATGCTCCATGATGCGGCTGACGTTTTCCACCACCACAATCGCATCATCCACCACAATACCGATGACCAGCACCAGGCCGAACATCGTCAGGGTATTAATCGACATCCCCATCGCCAGCATGACGGCAAAGGTGCCGATCAGCGACACCGGAATGGTAATCGACGGAATCAGCGTTGCCCGCCAGTCTTCCAGGAAGATATACACCGACAGAATCACCAGAAAGACGGTGAACAACAGTGTGACCAGCACCTCATGGATCGATTCGCTGACAAAGGTGGTGGGATTATACGGAATATGATATTCCAGCCCATCCGGAAATGATTTGGACAATTCTTCCAGCTTGGCGGCAATCCCGGTCGCCACTTCCAGCGAATTGGCCCCGGGCCGCTGAAAAACACCCATCGCCACCGACGGCTTGTCATTGAGCTGAACCGACCAGTAATAGCCTTCGGCGCCCAGTTCCACCCGGGCCACATCTTTGAGCCGCAGAATCTGTCCGTTGGGAGCAGCTTTGAGTACAATACTTTCAAATTCCTCGGCAGTACTCAACCGTCCGAGGGTCTTGATGGTATATTGAAATTTCTGGTTGTCGGGCGTGGGCGTCGAACCAATCTGGCCGGCAGCGACTTCGATATTCTGTTCCCGCACCGCCGCCAGCACATCGCCGGTGGTCATATTGCGGGCCTTGAGCTTTTCCGGATCCAGCCACAGCCGCATGGCAAAATCCTTGGAGCCGAAAACCATAATGCTTCCAACCCCCGGCACACGAAGCAGTTCGTCTTTCATCCGCAGATTGACATAATTGCTCATGTAGATATCATCGTATCGACCATCGGTTGATATCAGGCTGGCCACCAGCGTGATATTGGATGACTGCTTCTGCGTGGTAACGCCCAGGCGTTTGACTTCTTCGGGGAGCTTGGCCTCCACGGTGGCAACGCGGTTCTGCACCAGCACCGTGGCCATGTCGATATCCGTCCCCACCTCAAATGTCACCGTCACGGTCATCCGTCCATTGTCGCTGCAACTGGAGGAAATATACAGCATGTTATCCACACCGTTGATCGCCTGCTCGATGGGGGTGGCCACGGTTTCGGCCACGACTTCGGCGTTGGCGCCGGGGTAACTGGCTTCCACCACCACCGTCGGCGGCGTAATATCCGGCGTCTTTTCCACCGGCAGCATCGGAATGGTAATCAGGCCGATCAGCACGATAACAATCGAAATCACGCTGGCAAAAATCGGACGATTGATAAAAAATTCACTTATCATAAATAGACTATCTCCTTACCGCATCAGGCTGCATGCTGATGGGGTTATGGTTTTTGATTTGCAGATGCGGGGCTGTCCGGTTCTTTTTCAACCGCTGCGGGAGCCGCCTGACCAACCCGCTGCGGTGTCACCGGAGCACCCGGCCGAATCAGATGAAATCCGCTGACAATATAGGTCTGATCCTTGTTCAGGCCGGACTCAATCACAATCCTGTCACCGACCTTGGGGCCCAGCTTGACAGGGTTGTATTCCACGATGTTCCGGGCATTGATCGTCAGGATATACTTGCCGCCGATGTCGGAATTGACGGCACGTTCTTCCACCAGAACGGCATTGGTTTTCATTTCAGCAGGCACGCGAATCCGGACAAACATCCCCGGCAGCAGGTGTTTTTCAGTATTGGCTACCTGCCCCCGAACCGAAACTGTTCCGGTCATCGAATCAGCCTTGTTGTCGATATAATCCAGAACCCCCTCGTACGTGTACCCTTCCTGGCCGGGCAGACCGATTTCAAATTTAGGCCGATAGCCCTGCTTGACTTCGGAATGATACTTCAGGAAAAATTCGTGATACACATCTTCGCCGGCGTTAAAGTACACATACATCGGGTCCATGCGAATCACCGTCGCCAGCAGGGTACTTTCCCCCGCGCCGACCAGGTTGCCGACATCCACCAGCCTGCGGCTGACCCGCCCGCTGATGGGGCTGGTAATGTGCGTGTAACCCAAATCGAGTTCGGCCGTCTGCAGGCTGGCTTTGGCGGCCAGCACTCTGGCCTGGGCCTGATGGAATTCCGCCTCCCGGGTGGTCAGGTCCTGCCGGCTGACGGCATTGACCTGGACGGCCTTTTCAACACGCTCATAATCCAGCTGCGTCCGCTGCAGTTCCGATTCAGCCACCGCAAGCTGGGCCTTGACCTGATCACGGCGGGCAAGATACTCGTCGCTTTCGATGGTAAACAGCAAGTCTCCGGCCTTGACTTCCTTGCCGTCCACATAATCCACGCTCTTGAGATAACCTTTGACGCGGGCGCGAATATCCACCTGCTCAATCGCGTTGGTATTGCCCGTAAACTCATAATAGGTTTGAACATCCTGAACAACGGGGGTCTGAACCACCACCACGGGCGCCATTCCCATCGGCCCCTGCTGAGGTGCCGCCTGGACGGTCACTCGTTTATAAACGAACCACAAAAGGATTCCTGCCAAAGCTGCCAGCAGTAAAAAGGAAATCAATTTCTTCATAGTCCGAAAACCTGCCTTTCAATGGATAATGACTGATCATCAATAATGATTTGTTTAATGCATCGCCGGTTGGGCCTGTGCGACAGTTTCTTGTGTTTCAGAAATCTGCCAGCCGCCGCCGAAGCCTTTATAGAGCCGCACCAGGGACTGCAGCACCTCGCCCTGACTGGCGGCAAGCTGATCCTGCTGCACAAACAGCGACCGCTGGGTAACCAGGACATTCTGGAAATCCGTCAGCCCGGTCTGATAGAGATTATCCACCAGTTCCACCGACCGTACCGAGGCCTGAACCGATTCGGCCAGAAGGGCCTGACGCTGCTGCTGCTGACTATAGGAAACAATCGCGTTTTCCACATCTTCGGCTGCCAGCAGGACTGTATTTTCCCAGGTGGCCAGCAATTCCCCCGCCGACGCCTCTTCCATCTTGATCACATTGCGAATGCGATTGCCGTCAAAGAGATTCCAACGCAGCCCGGGACCGACCGAATAGGCCTGATTATGAATATTGCCCAAACCGCTCAGTTGGCGGGATTGAATTTCAAACGTGCCGACCAGTTGCAGCGAAGGATACAAATCCGCCGTCGCCACACCAATCCGGGCCGTCTGTGCCGCAAGCTGCCGCTCGGCGCGACGAATATCGGGTCGATTGCGAAGCACATCCGCAGGTACACCGACAACAGCCTGCCGGCTGATCGTCGGCATCGCCTTGAACGTCTCCAGGCTGTCTTTGAGCGACGCGGGCATCCGGCCCAGCAGCACACCCAGACGATGCATCGCCGCGGCCTCTGAAATCTTGAGCACATGCAGTTCCGATTTGGTGCTGGCCAGGTTGGATTCGGCCTGCCGCACGTCCAGTTCGGGAGCCAACTCAAATTGAAACCGGCTTTTAGTTAACTCCAGCGTCCGCTGCTGGATATCAATGTTTTCACGGGTATAGACAATCCGGGCCTGAATGGTCCGCAGTTCAATGTAATTGCGGCATACCTCGGCCAGCAGCGTCACCATCACATCGCGGTAATCTTCCACGGAAGCCTGATAGGACGCCTCGGCGGATTCCACCGACCGCTTGATGCGGCCGAACAAATCAATTTCCCACAAAAAATCAAATCCGCCGGAATGCAGATTGATTGGATCGATTTCGTCACGCGACTGTGTCATGCCGTCTTTGCCGACCTTGATACGACCATAAGATCCCGTCGCGTCCACAGTGGGATAATATTGCCCCGCGGCATAATCCCACATCGCCCGAGAGGCTTGCAATCGATACACCGCCGCCTGCACAGAACGATTTTCCACCAGGGCCTGCTGAATCAGCTCATTGAGTTGAGAATCTCCAAATATCGTCCACCAGCCGGCCATGTTGGGGTCGGCTCCGACGGCAAACATCCCCGCCGAGTCCTGCGACCACTGCTCCGGCACATCCAATTTCGGCTGCTGATAATCTTTGCCCACGGTACACCCCTGCATCGCCGCGACAAGGCCGACAGTCAACACAGGGATTATCACATCCAGCATGCGAAAAGAGCGAATGCCTGTTTTTCTACTGAGGTCTACCATATCTCTATCCTTATCTTTCATTCCGCCGACAATGCATACACTGATCTTGCTTGCCATTTTCCGCTTCGTCGCGGCTCAGTACAGCAGCTTGACCACGGGCTTCTTTTGCTCGCAGAATAATCATACCCGCTGGGTATAACAATACCGCACACGTTTAATCATCTGACAAAGCCCTTGTGGTGATAGTATGTCGTTCCGGAGATACAATTGGTTGAAATTATATAGGCCGCACACTGCAAAGCAAATTAGAAAATACCACAGAACGTGTGATTCAGGCCGGAAACGCAATTCAAAAATTGCTGCTCGAACTGGATTTTAGATTTTTACCTTTTCTGACTCCACTTTTTTAATTTTGCCAACAAACATTTAAAACGTTCATTTCAAATGATTATTTATCAAATTTCTTCTTCGCTGTCAATCCTTATATTTTTTGTATCGTGTTTTTTTGATCGATACCCCCATTTATGATATTGCACATCCGCTTTATTTCTTGCCGCCTCTGCAACTGCGACATAATCCTATATATATCAATGTCTTAGAAACAATGACAAAGCTTTTCATCTGCCAATCGTCCTATAAATGAGTCTATTATTTAAAAAATATCCAGAAATGTATCAAAAATCGATTGACTTGAACGCATTTAAGTAACTACAATGTCGCGGATTTTGTGCCTATTGTTTTTAAGAATCCTTAATGCAGGAGAAACCAAGTGGAAAATGTAGCTGGATTTTTGCAACAGAAGCTTTCCGCGGACAATTACGCCCGACTGGCGGCAATTGCCAACCCGAAGATGCACGCTTTCGTGGCCGAGGCCATTGAATTGGCCGAACCGGCCGAAGTCGTCGTCTTTACTGACAGTGCCGACGATATGGCCACGATTCGAAAGTGGGCCTTGTCCGGCGGCGAAAAGCCTCTGAAGCCCCCCGGCCACACCTACCACTTCGACGGCCTCAATGACCAGGGACGCGACACTTTCAGCACACGCTACCTCCTGCCCAAAGGCATGGACCTGGGCGAAAGCCTCAATTCCATCGAACGCGAAGGCGGCCTGTCCGAAGTCAAAGGCTTCCTGAAAGGCGCGATGAAGGGCCGGAAAATGCTGGTCTGCTTCTGGTGCCTGTGCCCCACCGGCTCCGACTTTTCCATCTCCTGCATCCAGATTACAGACTCCCCCTATGTCGCCCACAGCGAAAGCATCCTGTATCGCCCCGGCTACGAGCAGTTTAAAAAACTCAAGCCGACCGAGGAATTCTTCCGCTTCCTGCACAGTGAAGGCGAAGTGGATGAAAACGGCTGCAGCAAAAACTGGCAGCAGCGCCGTGTGTACATCGATCTGACCGACAATATGGTTTACTCGGTCAACACCCAGTACGCCGGCAACACCGTCGGCCTCAAAAAGCTGGCCCTGCGGCTGGCGATTCAGAAAGCCAGCAAGGAAGGCTGGCTGGCCGAACACATGTTCATCATGGGTGCCAAAGGCCCAAACAACCGCATCACTTATTTCACCGGCGCCTTCCCCTCGGCCTGCGGCAAAACATCCACGGCCATGCTGCCCGGACAAACCATCATCGGCGACGACATCGCCTACCTCCGCAAACATAACGGCGTGATGCACACCGCCAATGTCGAACAGGGTATTTTCGGCATCATCGAAGACGTCAACGCCAAAGATGACCCGGTCATTTACAAAGCTCTCACCACGCCGGGCGAAGTTATCTTCGGCAACGTCCTGATTAAAGACGGTATGCCCTACTGGCCCGGCATGGGCTGTGAACTGCCCGAACAGGGCGACAGCTTCAACGGCCCCTGGCACAAGGGCAAAACCGACGCCGAAGGCAAACCGCTGCCGCCGGCCCACAAGAATGCCCGCTACACCATTCGCCTGTCGGCGCTGGCCAATCTCGATAAAGAGGCCAATAATCCCGCCGGCGTACCCGTTGGCGGCGTTATCTACGGCGGCCGCGACAGCGACACCCTCGTGCCCGTCGAACAGGCCTTTGACTGGACCGAAGGCATCATCGCCAAGGGCGCCTCGATTGAATCGGAAACCACCGCCGCAACGCTGGGCAAACAGGGCGTGCGGACATTCAATATCATGGCCAACCAGGATTTCGTCTCCATCCCGCTGGGCAAATACATCCAGAACAACCTGGACTTTGCCAAAGGCGTAAAAAATCCGCCGCTGATCTTCTCGGTCAACTACTTCCTGCGGGATGAAAACGGCAAGTTCCTCAACGGCAAACTCGACAAGATGGTCTGGGTGCTGTGGGCCGAACTGCGGGTGCATAACGATGTGGACGCTCTCAAGACCCCAACCGGCTGGATTCCCAAATACGAAGACCTTGCCCCGCTGTTCAAGAGCAAGCTGAATGCTGGTTACACCAAAGAGGCTTACATCAAGCAGTTTACGATTCGGATTCCGAACCTGATCGCCAAGTATGATCGCGTTGAAGCCATCTACAAGGCCAAGGTCTCCGATACGCCCAAGATGGTCTATGACACCTTCGCAGCCATTCGCAAACGCCTCGAAACAGCCAAAGCCAAATACGGCGATACCATCAGCCCGATGGATCTGAAATAAGCCGGAATAGAGAATCACTATCTCCAGGGGCTGGAACACCAACACGGTATTCCAGCCCTTGCTCATTTACCGCAGCGCACCCTCATTCTGCGAAAATATCAAACTTACCTTAAACAATCCTCGCAAATCAGTCGAAATCTGAAATAGAGTTTTATATAAAAATAAAGACAATCTCGATAGATTGTTTGACAAATAGATGCCGGCAGCTTAAGATGTTTCTATCAAAGGAAACAGCCTCTGTGTGTCCCGCATATAAGGGCGCAATTTGTGGACCCAAAAGAACTTGAAAATGAGTTATTAAAATCACTCGACGAATCCTTTGAAGTCCAGGATCCCGGCGCTGATTCCCTTTCATCCGATCAGGACACCGATGAAAATCCCCGATGGATTCGCCTGGGCCAGCTCATTCTCCGGATGCACGATGGCGACCTCGAAAAACGCTATATCCACCGTCTCGAAAGGTGGCTTATGGCAGACCCCGACGCCCTCGATTATTATGTCCAATTCGCATGGCTTTGTACAAGCCTGTATCTGCTGTATAATCCCCGTAAAACATGGCAGATGGATACCGTGGGAAGCAAAACAACTGTTTAACATCTCTCACGCCACAAACACCGTGTAATCCTTATTTATCCCTTTTGAAAGACACCCCGTTTTGTTTAAAATATTTTCAGTTTTTCCTCCGGGAACCCTTGACACCGCAGGCCCAATCTGATACTATACTATTAAGCTCCTTCTGCCGCCTGTGGTTGTAGCCCTGAGAAGCCTCCCCGGCTTCTTCCTCCTTCTAAGCCGCAGGCGGTCTTTTTTTTTCATTTTTTTGCCCGCTTTTTATTAAACCTTTTTCAAACCGCTGGCCGATACATTTCGTAGAAACATACAGGATAAGGAAACTCAAACAATGACATACAATGGCTCTTAATCAATAACCCAAAAGGCTATTTTAGCAGACTCCTGAATCGCTGAATCTTGAGTGCTGACACACAAGGCAGATCGTAATCCTTAGGCGACCAGTAACGACGCTAAAACCGATACGAGAAGAGCCATTCTGAAAAAGGGAGAGCCGTTCGCTCTCCCCTTTTTTTATCTATCAAGAAGGAATGCAGCTATGACTCAACAACCGCAGTCCAAACTCCCCGCCGGCGTAATCTTCGACATGGATGGCGTCCTGGTGGATTCCGAACCTTTTATCTGCAAAGCCGCTTGCATGATGTTTGATGAATTGGGACTGCGGGTCCGACCGGAAGATTTTGTTCCCTTTGTCGGCATGGGCGAAAATCGTTATCTGGGCGGCGTAGCCGAACACTATCATTTTCAAATCGACATCACACAGGCCAAAAAAAGAACCTACGACATTTATCTGGACATTATTCGCGGTCGCCTCCAGCCCCTGCCCGGCGTTCACGCCTTTGTTGAAAAATGCAGACTCCTCGGTAAAAAAATCGCTATCGCCTCCAGTGCCGACCGCCGCAAGGTCATCGGCAATCTCAGCGAAATCCATCTGCCGCCGGATCAGTTCGATGCCGTCATCACCGGCGAAGATGTCGTCCACAAAAAACCCAATCCCGAAATCTTTCTGCTGGCCGCCAGTAAACTCGGACTTGCTCCGCAACACTGCCTGGTGGTCGAAGATGCCGTCAGCGGAGTTGCCGCTGCCAAGGCCGCAGGAGCCGTCTGCCTGGCCCTGACCACCTCGTTCGCCCGCCGGCAGCTTCAGAACGCGGACTTCTTTGCCCCCTCCCTGGCCGAAGTCCCGGACGACGTGATAAATGGGGCCAATCCATAGTCCATTTGCACGGGTTCACCTCTGCCTAAACCAATGCTTTTTCCGGACATAAGGGATTTTTACCTTGACAGCCCGATTATGCGTCTGTATGGTTCGTCAGGTTTAGTCGCGGCAAGAGATATGCGGACAGAGTGTATCCAGTAATTTCTGGAACGCCGAAACCGGCCAGCCAATAGAACAGATTANNAATAAGACATAAATTATTGTATTATAAATTGTTATAATAATTTTGATACGCTGTATCGAAAACATTTAGATTGTGTAAAAATGGCAAAAACAGGTAAAGATAAGTCGCTGGTGATCGTCGAATCACCCGCCAAAGCCAAAACGATCAACAAATACCTCGGCCCCGATTTCGAGGTCAAGGCCTCGATGGGACATATCCGGGATTTACCCTCCAAGGGGCTGAATGTCGATTTGGAAAACAATTTCGAGCCGACCTATGAAATCACCACAGGTCGCAAAAAGACCGTCGCAGCACTGAAGGCAGAAGCAAAAAAGTGCTCAACCGTCTATCTGGCAACCGACTTGGACCGCGAGGGAGAAGCCATTGCCTGGCATCTGGCCGAAGTCCTGGGACTCAAGGAAGAAAACACCTTCCGGGTCGTCTTTAACGCCATTACCAAAAATGACATCCAGAAAGCCTTCTCCAGCCCCGGCAAATTGGACATGCACCGTGTCATGGCCCAGCAGGCCCGCCGTATTCTGGACCGCATCGTGGGCTATCAGATCAGCCCTCTGCTCTGGAAAAAGGTCGCCAAAGGGCTTTCCGCAGGCCGGGTCCAGTCCGTCGCCGTCAAACTGATCGTCCAGCGGGAACGGGAGATTCGCTCCTTTGACCCCAAAGAATACTGGCTGATTCCCGGAATCTTTTCGACTAAATCACAGACGGATTTATCCGCCCAATGGAAGGCCTTCATCGGCGATGATCCGGATAACACCCCCGTCCTGGCCAAGCAGAATGCCTGGCTGGCAAAGCACGACGCCTTCAAGGCCGAACTGCACAGTGTCAACGGCAAGCCCTTCCATGCGGACAATGAAACACAGGCCAAAGCCGTCTTTGAGGCCATTCAGGGTACCGCCTTTACCATCGACAGCCTGACGACCAACCGCGTTCAGTCCCGCCCGGGAGCACCGTTTATTACGTCAACTTTGCAGCAGGCCGCGGCCAACCGGCTCGGCTTTTCTGCATCCAAAACCATGATGCTCGCCCAGCAGCTCTATGAAGGCATTGACCTGGGCTCGATGGGCGCCCTGGGTTTGATTACCTATATGCGTACCGACAGCACCCACTTGTCTTTTGAGGCGATTCAGTCGGTACGGCATTATATTGAACATCAGTACGGCAAGAATTACCTGCCCGAAAAACCGAATTTCTTCTCATCATCCAAAGATGCTCAGCAGGCTCACGAAGCCATTCGTCCGACCGATCCGGATTTGACGCCGGATGATATTCGGCAATTCCTGACCGACGACCAGTTTAAACTCTATGATCTGATCTGGCGCCGGTTTGTCGCCTGCCAGATGGCGGCCGCCCAGTGGGACACCACCCGGGCCGAAATCATCGCCAAGACGGCAATCGGCCCCTGTGCCTATCGTGCCTCGGGACGTGTCCAGATCTTCGACGGCTTCACGAAGATATGGTCCACCGCCACCGAAGAACCGGTTCTGCCGGAAATGACCGTCGGCCAGGCCGTATCTGCCGTCTGGATCGATGCCCAGCAGCATTTCACCAAGCCGCCGGCCCGCTATACCGAAGCATCCCTGGTCAAGGCCCTCGAAAAAGAAGGCATTGGACGACCCAGCACCTACGCCTCCATCATCTCCACGATTCAGGATCGCCAGTACGTGGAAAAGAAGGACAAGAAGTTCTTTGCCACGCAGATCGGCGAGATTGTCACCGACAAACTGGATGAATTCTTCCCACAGGTGATGGATATTGCCTTCACCCGTCACATGGAAGAGCAGCTTGACAAGATTGAAGAGCAGCATCTTGAATGGGTCAGCGTCCTCAAGGAATTCTATACGCCTTTCTGCGACAGCCTCGAAAACGCCAAAAAGGAAATGGTCCACGCCAAGGCCGAGACCCAGCCCAGCGAATACAAGTGTCCGCAGTGCGGGGAAGCCATGGTCTATCGTTTCGGCAAAAATGGCCGCTTCCTGAGCTGTTCCAAATATCCCGACTGCAAATTTGCCTGCCCCTGTGACAACGAGGGCAAAATGGTCCAGGAAACCACCACCGAACATCCCTGCCCCAACTGCGGCAAGCCGCTGGTGCAGAAACGCGGACGGTTTGGCACCTTTTTGGGCTGTTCGGATTACCCGAATTGCAAAACCATCGTTCGCCTTGATAAACAAGGCCAGCCCCTGCCCCCCAAGCCGCCGGCCCAGCCGACCGGAGTAACCTGTCATAAATGCGGCAAGGGAGAATTAGTCATCCGTCAGAGCAAACGCGGACCGTTCATGGGCTGCAACAAATTCCCGCGATGTCGAACCATCGTCAAGATGGACAAGCTCGACATGCTCAAAGACCTTCAGAGCAAAGGCCAGTGGCCGCCCAAAGATGAACAACAGGCCAAAGAAATACTCGGCGGCGGCGAGGAAGGCAAAAAGACCTCGCGGAAGAAATCGGCAAAAACGAATGCGCAAACCTCCTCCGAGTAGTGTATGGCAAAACGCGATATGAACGACACAGCGGCAAAAGAAGTATTCGAGATCGTCGAACCCATCGGCAAGCGTGTCCTGATTCGCAAGGATGAGGATAAAAAACAGACCAAAGGCGGGATTCAACTGCCGGACAATATCGAGATACCCACCATCACCGGGCGGATTGTCGCGGTCTCTGCGGAAGTGGAAATGTCCAGTGAATATCCGTTGCGGCAATATGACAAGGTATTGTTTAATCCCAAAGGCGCAATTCCTGTGGATTTTGAAGGGGATAACCGATTGTTTGTGGTCGAAGTGGAGAATGTCGTCGCTGTCTTTCGCAAACAGAAATAATGTCCCTGCTGCTGATGGCGTACAGCCCAAATCTGAATTGCAGCGACAATCATGCCCCCATACAATGCCGCAGGAATGCCATAAAACGAACATGGCCAAGGTCATCACACCCTTGGCCATATTCAACAACACCTCTCCTCCAGTGCTAATGCAAAATATACATGCAAGACGCTCTATGATTGCTTTTTGCAACGGATCCGTGTCGCCACTGCTCCCAGCCCAAGAAGAAAAAGTGTTGCAGGTTCTGGAGTTTTAATTACCTCGTTTTCAATGACATACGTGACGCTTGAGTCGCCGCGATAGCCGGAGGCACTGACAGAGGATGCGGAGGACGATGACGGGGATTTAACCAGCCCCCCGTTATTGGCAGATCCACCGCCCACAATGCCGACTTCCGGCAGCTTGTCAAATTGTTCGCGTTCAAAGACAGCCACCACCAGTTTGGGACTATCCATACGAACAAATGTCTGCGCAGTACCCACTTCGCCGACATCACCGATCCAATATAGAAATCGATACCCGGTGCTGGGTACTGCCACTACTTTGACCTGGTCGCCGATTTGGACTTTATGAACACCATTTCCCGGCGCGATGTTCCCGCCATTGACGGGACTGGATTGCAGCAATAACGAATAACCTGAGTCATCCGCTGCACATGCCGGGACGGCCAGACCAACCAACAGCAAGCATACGATTGCTGCATACGGGCAAAGGTTCTTCACATGTACGCTCATCATAAATTATCCCCCCGGATAAGTTACATTTCAGAAACGCTCTTTTCTTGCCCGCCTCGCTCTTGCTGTCTTAAATCACATCCTGTGAGGATTCAAAGGTGAGAAAACACTTCCCTTGAGATTAATGACCTCATTGTCATTAATACGATTATTTCCCCCCCTTTTAGGGGGGGGAAATAACATTGTAATCTTTAAAGAACTGAAAATACTGATTAGCGCTTGCGGCCGCAGGTACGCAGAGCCAGCCAGCCAGCACCCAGCAGAACCATCGTCATGGGTTCCGGAATGGGAGTCAGAATGCCGCCTTCGAGGTAGTTAAATGTACCCTTGGTGCCCAAACCTGTTAATGAACCCAGATCGCGTGTCGGACCATAAGGGCTGGTGAACCAGACCAATGAGGAATCCAGACCAGGAGCAATCTGAACTGCAAACAGGCCTTCGACGCTGGTCGCAGGCGAGCCAACAGTTGTCCACGAGGTGGGATCATTGGTGCCGGTGTCATAACCAGTACCTGTCACGGTCGCACCAGGAAGAAGGGCCACTGAAAACCAGCTAAAGGTATTGGTGGCATTTTTGATTTCGTAGGCATAGATATACCCACCTGCAGTAGCAGCATACACTGTACTTGTCACTTCAGCAGAACCGGTTCCATAAACTGGGGAGAAGGTCGTTGTAATCTGCTGGACCTGTGAGCTATAAGCCGGCAGAGCGACTGCCTGCAAGCTCATTGCGCAAAACGCAATCACCGCTAGAGATACCATCAGTTTCTTCATCATTTCCTCTCTTTCTGAGTTTATCAGCATTGATAAACTGCTTGAGACTTTTCAACGAGAAAAGCCCGTTTTACACATTACACAACACATGTTACACGATTTACCACAACACAACACACTAAACACACACATCACACAAATAACAGCCCACACAGGCTGACACACGCATTATTGAATTCACTATCCTTGTGAAAAACTCGTCCCCTGCTCCAAATGAATGTCCATATTACTGACATAAAGAAAAGACACTTCATCCTTGAATCAATTTCACTTTTCAAAGATTAATCGCTGTATAGCTCTCTTCACGCTATTTATTTAAGCGTATTAGACCAAATAATCGTTTTTCAGTCAAGTAAAAAAACTATGAAATTTAGCCTTATTCTCGCTAAAATCGGCATTTTTAAAAAAATAGGTAAAAATACCTATATGGGCCTTTTTAAGACAGATTTTATCAGACATTATTGACCTGCAGGTGGAGTTTTGGCACCCGAAACTGGCTTGCCCTGAACGAACCGGCTGATATTTCGGATGGCCTGCCGGAGACGGTGTTCATTCTCGACAAGCGCTATCCGCATACAGTGTTCTCCGTTTTCCCCAAATGCCCTGCCAGGTGCAATGGAGACATTGGCGTACTCCATTAAGTCCATTGCAAAGTCGATGCTGCCCTTGCCTTTGGATTGTTCGACCGGAAACCGGGTCCAGACGAACATGGAAGCCCTCGGAATATCGACCTGCCAGCCCATTTTTTTCAGACCGTCGCAAACCACATCCCGGCGGACCTGATACTTGGCATTCTGCTGGACGATGAAGTCGTCGCATTCCCGCATGGCGATAATACTGGCAATCTGGATCGCCTGGAAGATTCCGTAGTCGTAATATCCTTTGATTGTGGCCAAAGCTTCGACCATGGCCTTATTGCCGGCGACAAATCCAATCCGGAATCCGGCCATGCTATAAGGCTTACTCAGGGTCGTAAACTCGACACCAACCTCTTTTGCTCCTTTTGTGGAGAGGAAACTGGGTGCTTTATAGCCATCAAAGAGGGTTTCTCCATACGCAAAGTCGTGAATAACGGCAAACTTAAATCGCTTGGCCAGTTCCACGACGCCCTCAAAGAACCCTGGATCCACCGTCATGGCCGTGGGATTATGCGGATAATTAAGAATCAACAGCTTGGGTTTCGGGAAAAGCCGTTCGCAAACCAGAGCAATCGTCTCCAGAAATTTCTGGTCATTGCCCAACGGGACCGAGATAACGTTGGCGCCGGCCAGGGCCACACCGTAGATGTGGATGGGGAAAGCCGGGTCGGCTACGATGGCTGTGTCGCCGGGGCCGAGCATGGCCAGA
>DLFY01000290.1 GCA_002482415.1 Phycisphaerales bacterium UBA7708 | reverse complement strand
GCCATCGGCACCAGCCACGGCGCCTACAAGTTCAAAACCGCACCCAAGCTGGCTTTCGATGTGGTCGAGAAGATTCAGAAACGCCTGCCCGGCTACCCGCTGGTCATGCACGGCTCCAGCTCTGTGCTGCCGGAATTCAAGGAACTGATCAATAAATACGGCGGCAAGATGCCCGATGCGATGGGTGTCCCGGAAGATGCCATCACCAAGGCCGGCAAGATGGCTGTCTGCAAGGTCAATATCGACACCGACCTGCGTATGGCCCTGACAGCCAAGATTCGCCAGGTCTTTGCTGAAAAGCCCGGCGAGTTCGATCCTCGCAAGTATCTGGCCCCCGGCCGCGAAGCCATCCGCCAGATGGTCAAGCACAAGCTGCATGTTCTGGGTTGTGCCGGCAAGGCGGCCGAGTGCCTGTAACAGGCGAATAGTCAATCGAGTCAAATCCGTCGTACGCGGATAAGGAAAACGATACGGCAGGGCGGCGAAGCGTCGTCCTGCCGTTTTCCGGTCAATTAAGGCTATTATGAATTTATTATATTCTTTTCATTTTAATCGGAAACAATGCTTTTACTCCATGCTGGTATGCGGCTGGCTGATCAGCCTTGCTGTGGTATTAACAGGCTGTGAACCCACCAGCGACAACACGGCCGCCGACCCGGCGGCTGAACCGAATATTCAGGCTGCCGTACCGGAGTCTGAGCAGCCTGCAAAACCGGCCATTGTGGCCCGGGCAGGGTCTGTCGATGCGGTTGTCGAACGAATTCTGGCCGGGGATTTCGTCGGGGCAAAGCAGACCTGCGATTTTCTCAACACCGGGTCGGATGCACAGATGGCCCAGTTGGCCAATATCCTGAGCCGTTATGAAGAGCTTCAGAGCAAACGCGAGAAAAAACGTCAGGCTGCGTTCGAAGAGCAGCTTGCCGAATTGAATAAACAGAAAGCCAAAGTCAATAAAAGCGATTCTGATCCCAACAGTCCCGGTACAGCGGCGGTGGATCTGGCTGCGGATAATGCCCTTGCCGCCGACAAGGACACCTCGCTTGAAGATCCTTTTGGGGATTTGGATGTCTCTTATGAGCCGAACGACATCGACCTGATTCTGGCGGCGGCCATTCGTGCCCGGGATTACGCCGCACCCGAAGCCAAAGGCGCTGTTCTGGAAGACCCCTTTGTCCAGCAGGCTATCCAGAAGGCCAAGGCCGCAGCCGAACAGTATGAAAAGGAAGGCAAGTGGATCGAGGCGTATGGTCATTGCTACTACTGGCTGACCCTGCTGTATGAAGACGACAAGCATTATAAAGACTATGCCGAGAAACTGACCGAACTGGCCATGATTGAACTGTCGCTCAAAAAGAGCGACTGCGGGGAATCGGCCAAGCAGCGTTATGAAGGCATTGAGCCGTATATGTTTGTGCGGGCATTGCAGGCGCTTGAGACCAATTATGTCAACGGTCTGGATTACAGTCTCATGTGTGAAAAAGCCATCCAGCGCTGCCGCCTTCTTGGGCAGGTCCTTGCCGACAGCAAGGAAGAACTCGGCTGGCGGGCAGATCCCAACACGCTGGGCAAGTGGTCTGTCGGCATCGATTCCATCGAAGCGGCGTTCAGGCAGGAACAAGGTGAAAAGACCCTTCGCTCCATTGCCCAGTTATTTGATGATATGATGGAGCTGAACGAAACTTCGCTGGCGGTGCCCAAAGAAGTGGTTATTGCTCATTTTGCCGAAGCCGCCCTGTCGGCGCTGGATCCGTTTACGAATCTCGTCTGGCCGTGGAATGTCAAGGATTTCGAAAAATCGATGACCCAGCAGTTTTCCGGAATCGGGGTGGAGATTTCCAAGGCCACCGGCGTCCTGAAAATCGGAAGTCTGCTGCCGGATACGCCGGCCTATCGCGCCGGACTGGATGCCGATGATGAAATTCTGAATGTCAACGGGGAACCCACCGACAAAATGTCGATTTATTGTGCCGTTGAGAAAATCACCGGCCCCAAGGGCACCAAGGTCACCATTACCGTGCGTCGGCCGTCCACCGGCAAAACATGGGATGTGACCATCGTCCGGGATCGGATTGTGGTTCAGCCGCTGCGGGGCTGGCAGCGTAAACCGGATGGCCAGTGGGACTGGATTGTGGACCCGGCTAACCGCATTGCTTACGTCCGTTTGACGACGTTTACCGAAACCAGCGGCCCCGATCTCGATGAGGTTCTCAAGCTGCTTGAGAAGGATGGCCTTAACGGTCTGATTCTGGATTTACGTTATAACCCCGGCGGTTACCTGACCAGTGCTGCGGAAGTGGCGGATTTGTTCATCAGTGAAGGGGTGATTGTCAAAAGCAGCCCCAGGAACGGATTTGCATCCTATGACATCGCTCACGCCAAAGGTACACATCCGGATTATCCGCTGGTGATATTGATTAATGAAGGCTCGGCCAGCGCATCCGAAATTGTGGCCGGCGCCCTGCAGGACCCCAAGCATAATCGTGCAACCCTGGTCGGGGAACGCAGCTACGGCAAAGGCAGCGTGCAGGTCGTGACACCCTACACCGGCGGCGGCTCGCAATTGAAATACACCGTGGCGTATTATCATCTGCCCAGCGATCAGCAGGTGAAGAATCGCTACCAGATGGAAAAACTGGGCCGCAAGGACTGGGGGATTGCCCCCGATGTGGAAGTCGTGACCAATACCGCCGAACTGCGCGAGATGCTGCAGATGCAGCGGGATAATGATGTACTGGTTCAGGCCGACCATGATGAGGCCAGCGCTCCGACCAAACGCAGCAGTCTGGCCCAGACCCTCGATTCCGACCCGCAGCTTGCCACCGGGCTTCTGGTGCTGCAGACCAAACTGATCCGCGGCGGCAGGGAACTGGTCTTTCCCTCCGACCCCAATACGATTGTTTTAAAAAAATAACGATTTTCAGGTGATGTAATCTTCGGCCGCCTTATGCATGTGAAAGGGGCGTGTCGGTTCACAAGTGTGAAAGGATATGGAATTGACAGAAGCAGCAGGCAGTAAATTTGAACAGATGCGTCGTGAAAAACGCCAGAAAATGGTACAGATGGGGATTGATCCGTACGGCCAGCGGATGCCGGAGCCGGAATTATCTGAAACGATTAAGGCCGGATACGAGGAAGGACGCAAGGCCCGATGCAGCGGACGTATTGTGCTGCTGCGGGACATCGGCAAGTTGATTTTCCTGACCGTGCGTGACTCCAACGGTTCGATTCAGCTCGGCTTCAGCAAGCAGTTGCTGGCCGACAAATGGGAGGTGATTAAGCTGCTGGACCTCGGCGATATCATCTGGGCCGAAGGCCAGTTGGGCAAGACCAAGACCGGCGAAATCACCGTCTGGGCCGAAAAGGTCGAGATTCTGTCCAAGGCGCTGCTGCCTCCGCCGGAAAAATTCCACGGCCTGTCCGATCAGGATTTGCGGTATCGCCAGCGTTATGTGGACCTGTGGGCCAACCCGGAAGTGATGGAACGGTTCCGCCGACGCAGCGCCATGGTGGCCTCCATCCGTGCGTTCTTGCAGGCTCGGGGCTTTGTTGAAGTTGAAACGCCCATGATGCAGGCGATTGCCGGCGGTGCGGCGGCGCGTCCGTTTGTGACGCATCACAATGCCCTCGATATCGATTTGTACATGCGTATTGCCCCGGAGCTGTTTCTCAAACGGCTGCTGGTCGGCGGCATGGAGAAAGTCTTTGAAATCAACCGCAATTTCCGCAACGAAGGCCTCAGCACCCGGCACAATCCGGAATTTACCATGATGGAACTCTATCAGGCCTGCGGCAATTATGAAGCCATGATGGACCTGACCGAGGAAATGGTCACCCATTTGGTCGAAAAGCATTGTTCCGGCTGGGAGTTGCCCTTCGGCGAAGTCACGGTCAATTACGCCCGCCCGTGGCGTCGTGCGACCTATGCGGAATTGCTCAAAGAATGTGCCGGCTGTGCCATCGATGACATGGCCGCGGTGCGTCAGAAGGCCCGCTCGCTGGGGATTCACGAAGCCGATAAAGACGATGCGGTTGTGATTAATGATGTCTTCGAGATGACCGTCGAACAGACCCTGGTTCATCCGACGTTTGTGATTGATTATCCCGCGGCCATCTGCCCGCTGACCAAGCAGAGCAAAAAAGACCCGCAATATGCCGAACGTTTTGAGCTGTTTATTGCCGGTATGGAACTGGCCAACGCCTATACCGAACTGAATGATCCGGATGTCCAGGAAGCCAATTTCCGCCAGCAGTTGCGGGGTCTCAGTGAAGTAGAATCCATGGCCAAGATGGACGATGATTTCATCACGGCCCTGAAATACGGCATGCCCCCGGCCGGCGGGCTGGGTGTCGGCATCGACCGCCTGACCATGCTGCTGACCGGGGCGACCAGCATCCGGGATGTGATTTTGTTCCCGCTGCTCAAACCGGAAGTCAAAGAACCCAAAAGCGAATAATCGACCGATATTCCGCCTCATTGGAAACGGTATGCCTCTGTCATAAAGGCTGTTGCGTGAAACAGTGGAGCTTATTTTTGTGTCTGCGTTACCTGAGCCGCAAGCGGATTGTGCTGCTGAGCATTACCGCGGTGATGTTATGCTGTGCGCTGCTGATTACGGTGGCCAGCCTGTTTACCGGCTTTATCCGCTCCGTCGAAGACAGCGTCGGCGATTACCTCGGCGATGTGATTCTCTCAGCCCCGGGCACCTCTAAGATAGAAGATTATGCCGATTTCCAGCGGCAATTGGCCGGCTTGTCCATTGTGAAAGCCGCCACCCCGGTCCTCAGCGGCAACGGACTGCTGCTGACCGGCCCCGGCCAGATTCGCGCCGCCCAGATTCTGGGCATCGACTTAAAAAACCAGTTGCAGGTCTCCCCGCTCAAGGACGCCCTGATACGCCAGAAGAACCTGCCGGATGACCAGGTCGCCTTTGGCGATTTTACCGACAAGGCTGAAATCGGCGGTTTTGTCGGCATCGGTCTCATCGACGACCCGGACGAAATCACCGACAGCTACGATATGCACAAAGTCGAGTCGTTCATCGGCCGCAAGGCCGCCGCCACCACCGGCACACTGGTCGAACAGGAACCCTCACCATCCAATACCGCCGGCGAACCGGCCGCCCCGCGTTTTGCCCGCAAGGTCCTTCGCTTTACCATTGCCGATGTCGTCCAGACGGGCGTCTATGAATTTGACCAGGCCTTTGTCTATGTCCCGATTGAAGCCCTCAGTAATCTCCTCTACCCGGATCGCAAGACCTGCTGCGAATCGTTCCAGATCGCCCTGAAGCCCGGAACCGATGAAGAAAAGGCCATGGCGATGATACGCGGCCTCTGGCTGACCTATGCACAGGACCGTTATCCCTGGGCTCAGCAGGTCGAAATTCAGAGCAGCCGCCAGATGCAGGCGCTGCTGATTGCCGAATACTACAAGCAATTGAANNCTGATGCTGATATTCGGTATTGTCAGCTTCGGCGTGGTGCTGCTGGTATTCTGCATTTTCTATCTGATTGTGATGACCCGCCAGAAAGATATCGCCGTCGTCAAAAGCTGCGGGGCGTCGAGCGTTTCAGTGGCGGGAATGTACCTGTTGTTCGGTCTGGCCAACGGCGTTCTCGGCTCCGTGCTGGGAGCCGGGCTGGGATGGCTGATTACCCGCAATATCGAAACCATTGAAAAAGGCCTCACAGCCATGACCGGGCTGAAAATCTGGAAGGCCAGCACGTACCTGTTCACGAAAATCCCCAACGAAGTCAACTGGCAGTGGGCGTTTTGGATTTGCATCGCGGCCCTTGCCGCCGCGGCGGTGGGAGCCTTGATTCCCGCCGTGGCCGCCGCCCGCATCCGTCCCGTCAGAATATTGCGATACGAATAATGATAGGCGTAAAACTCTCATGGCGTTATTTTCTCCACCGCCGGATCAGCATCCTGGCGGTCATTTCCGTTGCGCTGTGTGTGTTCATCGTCGTGGTGGTCATGAGCGTCATGAACGGCCTGGTCAACGAGTTCAAGGAAAAAAACCATCGCTTCGTCGGCGATTGCGTTATCCGGGCTTCATCTTTGACGGGATTTCCCCATGCTGCCGATTTCATCCAGCAGCTCGAAAAGCAGTCCTTTATTTATGCCGTCTCTGAAACTGTCCAGGGGGTCGGCCTGATGACTCGCCCCGGCTCCTCATGGAATGTCGGCATCGATTATGTCGGCCTTGACCCGGTCAAACACAGCCGGGCCACCCATTTCGCCGAAACGCTGGGCTATAATGCTGACCATCCGGAACGTGCCTTCCAGCCGTCCTATGCTCCCGAAATGGACGGCTGCATTCTCGGTGTCGATTTGATTCTCTATCGCCGCCCGGATACAGGGCAATACGACAGCCCCGACCGTCCCTGGCTGGACCGCAGGACCATCAGCAGTTTTCCGTTGAATCCCAAAGGCGGACTGGCCCGGGCCGGTGTGGACATGGTCAGCACCAAGACCTTTTACTACAGTGACCACAGCCACAGCGGTTTAGTCAAGCCGGATGGACGCACCATCTATCTGCCGCTGGAGCAGGCCCGCATTCTCAGCGGGATGGATGCCCCGGTCGTCCGTTCCAGCGCACTCCATATTCGTTTTGCCAAGGGGAGTTCTGTCGCCGATGGNNGAGCTCTGGCAGACCTATGTGCAATCCTGCAAAGGCAAACCTTACGCCGAGATGCTCGATAATGTGCGTGTTCTGACCTGGCAGCAGGATCGACGCGAATTCATCGGCCCCATGGAAAAAGAACAACTGATGCTGACATTTTTATTTTTAATGCTGGGCATTGTAACAGTCTTTATCATCTTCGTTGTCTTTTATATGATTATCGGCCACAAAACCCGCGACCTGGGCCTGATTAAAAGCCTCGGTATGCCGGCCTCGCGGGTCGCCGCGATTTTTCTCGGTTTTGCCGCCATTGTCGGCCTGATTGGCACTGCCATTGGCATGACCGCCGGCTGCCTGTTTTTGTGGAAGATTAACGCGATGGAAAACTGGCTGTACGACCATTACGGCTGGCGCGTCTGGGACCGTGCGATTTACGCCATCGACCAGATTCCCAATGCGATTGAATGGCCGGTTCTGGTCTGTGTGGCGGCCGCTGCTGTCGCCGCCTGCCTGCTGGGGGCCAGTGTGCCCAGTATTCAGGCCGCACGGCAATCGCCGGTAAGGGCTTTGCAGGTCAGCCAGATTTAAAAGGACTATTTTCCCGAACGGATAAAAAATGGGACACATTTTACAAGCAAAAGGAATTCATAAATCCTATACGATGGGCAAGCAAACCCTGACTGTCCTTCGCGGGGTCGAGATGAGCCTGTCGGCAGGCGACTTTGCCGTAATTATCGGCGCCTCCGGCAGCGGCAAAAGCACACTGCTGCACATCCTCGGTGCCCTCGACAAACCCGACAAAGGGACGATAGAATTCGAAGGTCAGCGGCTCGACCAGATGTCCAACAGCCGGCTGAATCAATTTCGCAATCAAAATGTGGGATTTGTCTTTCAATTTTATCATTTATTAGATGAATTGAATGTCCTCGAAAACGTCATTTTGCCGGCGATGATTGCTGCCGGACCCGTCGGCTGGCTTAAATGCAAAAAAAATGTGCAAAACAAAGCCATTTCTCTGCTGGAGCGTATGGGTCTTAAAGATCGTCTGCCGCACAAACCCTATGAACTGTCCGGCGGTGAACGCCAGCGGGCGGCCATTGCAAGGGCTCTAATTAATGGCCCCAGGCTTCTTTTAGCCGATGAACCGACTGGAAATCTTGACTCTAAGACAGGACATGGTATCTTAGAGGTTTTAAATGAGCTGAATCAGCAGGGTCAGACGATTCTGATGGTGACCCATGATGACCGGATTGCCCGTCAGGCGGGGCGTGTCATTAAGCTGTCCGATGGGAAAATCGTATCCTAATAAGCCGTACAGGCATCAATGAAAGGTTGTGGCATGAAAATCTGGCTGGACAACGGGCTGGTGGACAAAGAGCAGGCAAAGGTGTCGGTGTTTGACCATGGTTTGCTGTATGGGGACGGTGTATTTGAAGGTATCCGGGTGTACGGCGGCAAAATTTTTGAACTCGAGGCGCATCTTAAACGCCTCTGGGACTCCGCCAAAGTCATTCGTCTGGAAATCCCGATGACCATGGAGCAGATGACAGAAGCTCTCTATCAGACAGTTCGAGCCAATAATGTTGTCGATGGTTATATTCGTCAGGTGGTCACCCGCGGTGTTGGCGATCTGGGCCTCAATCCCTATCTATGCAAACGGGCCTGCGTGATTATCATTGCCGCCAACATCCAGCTTTATAAGGAAGAATTATACGAAAAAGGCCTCAAGGTCGTCAGTGTCCCAACCCTGCGAAATCACCCGATGGCACTCCCGCCGCAGGTCAAGAGCCTCAATTACCTCAATAACATCATGGCCAAGATTGAATCCATTGATGCCGGGGCCAGTGAAGCAATTATGTACAATAGTGAAGGGTATGTCGCCGAAGCAAGCGGTGACAATGTGTTTATCGTGAAAAACGGAACGATTTATACGCCCCCGGTACAGGCCGGCTCCCTGGATGGTATCACACGTCAGGTTGTAATGCGTCTGGCCTCACAGGCCGGATTGCCGGTGGTGGAAAAGAATCTGACACGATTTGACTTGTATGTCGCGGATGAGTTTTTCCTGACCGGTTCGGCGGCCGAAGTCATCGGTGTCGTGGAAATCGACGGTCGCTTGATTGGCCAGGGCGCCCCGGGACCGATGACCCAGAAACTGCGAAAGCTGTTCTTTGAATATGCCCGTTCGTAAATCCAAAAAGGCCATATCGAAACCGCAGCCGGCTGCGGCGATCGCGGATTTGTTTGCTCCTGTAGCCGAACAGATGGAGTTGGTCCGTCGCCAGTTGATCCAGCGTCTGACCAGCCGATATGATCGTGTCAATCACCAGATCAAATCCATCGGTGCCGGTCAGGGCAAGCTGTTTCGCGCCGCCATGGTGCTGCTGGGCGGCAAGGCCATCGGTTCCATCCGTCATGAGCATATCGAATTTGCCATGATGGTAGAACTGGTGCATACCGCCACCCTGCTGCATGATGATGTCATCGACCGGGCGCAAACCCGTCGCAATCAGCCGACCATGAACCAGCTCTGGGGCAATACCGCCGCCGTACTGATGGGCGATTTTCTTCTGAGCCGGGCGTTTCTGGCCGGGGCGGAACTGAACATCCCCCGTTCCGGGAAGATTCTCAGCCAGACCGCCGAACAGATTTGCCAGGGTGAGCTTCTTCAGAACCTCCGGCAGGGCGATGTCTCCCTGACCGAAGAAGACTACCTTGAGATCATCGAAGGCAAAACAGCCAGCCTGTTTTCTGCCGCCTGTGTACTGGGGGCCGTAGCCTCCAGGGCGAATCCGGTTCTTGAAGATATGCTGCGGGAATACGGCCGCTGCGTCGGCATGGCATTTCAGATTACCGATGATATTCTGGATATCACCGGGGATGATAAACGCATCGGCAAAACGCTCGGTACCGATCTCGGACAAAACAAGCTGACCCTGCCGCTGATTTACTGCCTCCGAAAAAAGCGGCCTGCCGCACGAAAAGCATTCATCGAGTCGCTGGCGGAAATGGATAAAACCAGTCGTATTGAGCAGTTGCAGCTCAATGGCTCGCTCGACCTGGCACGGCAAAAAGCCTCAGATTATGCACAAATGGCCCTCAAGGCCCTTAGTCGCCTTAAGCCCGGCACGGCTCGCGAAGCACTTGAAAATATCG
>DLFY01000192.1 GCA_002482415.1 Phycisphaerales bacterium UBA7708 | reverse complement strand
ATGCCGTATTTGCCGCCGAATTCGGTGAAGGGGTCTTTCTGCCAGATTTCCTTGCCATCAGCGGCATGAAAGCAAAATACTTTCCCAACACCACTGATGACATAGACTTTGCCATTCTCAAGAGTCGGTGTTCCGCGGACACCCGGCACGGACTTGGTCCATTCCGGCCCATAGGACACTTTCCACACCAGCTTGTCGTTCATATCGAGGCAAGTCAGAAAGCCTTCTTTGTTGACCATCCCTACCGTATAAATCCTGCCGTCGGCTACACTGACGGAGGCAAATCCTTCGCCCAGGCCTTCATACTGCCACAGCATCGCAGGACCCTGCTCGGGCCATTGCTTGAGCAGGCCGGTCTCGGTGCTGATATTGTCCTGTTTGATGCCTTTCCAGCGGGGCCAGGTCGGCTGTTCGGCGGGGCCTGCCCCCATTTCAGCGAGGGCTACCGTTTTTTTTTGAGCGACATCCACGCAAACCAGCGTACCCTTGGCATTGCGGGCATAGATTTTACCGTTGGCCAGCGTGGGCATCGTCCAGCAGCGGCCGTCCAGAATCTGGGCTGAGGCAATCGGGGCGAATTTTTCCGGGCTGGCGTCGGCAACCATCAGCTTGCCTTTTTCGCTGAGCACGATCAGCTTGCCGTCGGCGGCCATCAGGGTGCCCTTGCCGACGGACGGCTCAGACCATTTCTTGTCGCCGGTCTTCCAGTCTAAACAGACAAGCTGCGCATCGTCAATGCCGTAGATAAATCCGTTGATGACGACCGGCCCGGAAAGCTGGGATCGCATGTTCTTGTTTTGCCAGACCTTGACCAGTTGTCCTGCATTGAGCTTGAAAAGGCCGCAGCCGAAATTATAACCGGAGGTCAGGAAGATTTCCGAGCCTTTGACAATCGGGTCGGAGGCATTGATGCCATAGTTGGTTTTCCACGGGTAAGACCAGGTCACCGCGCCGGTTTTGGGATTGACGCCCTGCACCTGTTCGGCGCCAAAGACCACAAGCTGTGTGGTGCCGTTGAGGTCCATTTTCACGGGGGTGGCATAGCCGGCGGGTTCGTCTTTGCCCTGCCAGACGGTATCGCCATTGTTCTTATTCAGGGCGACTCCGCTTTCGGAGACGTTCAAAATGAGCAATTCTCCCAGAATGTACGGCGATCCCGCAAAGCCCCATTCCGGAACTTTAATGCCCAGTTCACGATTCCAGATGATCGAGCCGTCCTGAAGATTCAGGCAGAAGACCTTGCCGGTCTTGCTGAGGGTATAGACCTTGCCGTCGGCAACCGTCGGAGTGGCGTTGGGGCCGCCTTCATATAAATTATCCTTTAGCGGTTCGGGATACTCTTTTTTCCAGAGCAGCTTGCCGGTTTTGGCATCGAGGCACCAGATAACATCCGTCTTTTTTTCAACATTGCCCATCGTGAGGACTTTGCCGTCGGCGACCACCATGGCGGAAAAACCAACGCCGACTTCGGCCTTCCAGATTGAGGCGGCTNNCGGAAATCCCATCCCAATTCGGGCCGCGCCAATTCGGCCAGTCCGCCGCAAAGGCAGCCATTGACATCATAACCAAGAGAACCATTGCGACAACTACGTTCATTGCCTTCATAACTACTCCTGAAATATATGTATTATTTGGTATAGACCCTGTCTTATACGATGTTTAGTCCGAATAGTTTACCAGCAAGGACGCAAAATACAGATATAAAATTACCAAAAATTTGCGTCACAGGCAGGCAAAGCGTTGGCGATGGATAACACAATCGAAGAAAAGTGAAAAGGGGAAAATTGGCTTCGTTTCGTTTTTGCTCCATTGGCTCCTCCTTTGCATAAGTTCGTAGTTCAGAGTTTGTAGTTCGTAGTTTTTAGTAAAACTACAAACATAGTCGGGAATTGCTTCCCGTGGGCCTCCCTCAGCCCAGCCTATATATATGTCGGAAAGAGAGGAATTTTTGCTAACATTTTTAGAAATATTATAAAAAAGAATATATGGATGCATGGATACAAGGATACAGGATAGGAGAAACCCTAAATACTAAATACTAAATAAATCCGAACATCGAAGCACGAAATTCGAAACAAATTTAGAATTCATAAATACATAAATTCAGAAATAAAGAGGTTGATTGGCTTCTTTATTTCGAAATATTGTTTGTATAGCGGAGGGGGAATTTGTATAATTCGTATTTATTCAATCAAAGCGGTACTTATTTATCAAAGCCTGAATAAGACGTTAAGGGCCGGAGATGCAAAAGCAAAAATTAAAGAGCAAAATTCAAATTAGCAAAGTAAATATCAAAAAGATGGTTCGGAAGCCATATCTTATATTATGGAGTTTTTGATGGGGCAAAATATAAAGATAGCTACGTTGTTTATCCTGGGGTGTATGTATTTGGCCGGATGTAAGGACGATACGTATGAAAAGAAATCGGACTCTACGATTTCTTGCCAGTCGAATAATGAACCACCCAAAGGGAGCCTTGATTTTAATGCACCCTTGAGTCCGGAAGAAAGAAGGGCAAGACTTGAATTTGTTATAAATCATACGATTAAAGGCCGGGAAGAAATGATGGATAAGATTCGCTCCATCATTTCAGAAAACGGTGATATTAATCAAATATTTGGGATCGAAGGAGAAACCTTATTGCATATTGCCTCTGGAGCTGGTTATGCAGAGGCGGTCCGATTGCTAATAGAAGGACAAGCAGATGTTAATTCCCGGGACAAGGGTGGGAGAATCCCTTTGCATAGAGCCGTACAAAGCGGAAGTGTTGAGACCATAGAACTATTACTAAATCATGGCGCTGATATTGCGCAAAAAGATAACACTGGGCAGCCAGCTTTGTTTTATTCGACAACTTCGCGTGCCTTCCAAGAGGTGGTTGCTTTTCTCATGAACAAAGGTGCTGATATTAACCAACCTGCGGCTAATGGACATACTCTCCTGGGAGATTTGGTTCCTCGAGGGCTGCTCCAAGATATCGAATTTCTGATAGCAAAAGGAGCTAATGTGAATTCCAAGGGTTATCTTGGCTATACCCCATTACATATTGCTGTTGAATATGGACGGCCAGATGTTGTTAAATTGTTGTTGGAACATGGTGCGGACGGCACGATGCGAAATGACGCCAATGAAACGCCCTTGAGTCTGGCAATGCGGAGTGATGAACCTCAAGCGATCACGAAAGAAAAAAGAGATGAAGTTCTTCAGGTTTTGCGGTCGTATCAGAAATAAAGGCCGTGACAAAGGGCGACCGCAGGATTATCCGGAGGAGGAGAAGTGAGAGGAGGGGAAGATTTGAAATTTGAGATTTGAGATTTCATAAAGATAAAAAATAAGGGACTTGAATTTAAAGATTTCAGGAGGGTCGCCCGTACGCTAAGGCAATCCGAGTTCATTCGGGCGAATAGCGGGAAATTGTGTCGCCCCTGTTGGAGCGTGGGGGGCTTTCCGTTTTCTATTTTCCATTTTGAATTATAACATAGGCTTACATGGCCGGGATGGACAGGTCCACCTCTGAGAACTCGAACTGGTGGTCCGGGGCGGTTTTGTACTGATTGATCCAGGGGGAATAGGATTCGACCGTCACGTTGCCCGATTCGGGGAAGCACCGGACGATGCGCAGAAAGCCCTCGCCGCCGCTGGCGTTCATCTGGTAGTTGGCCAGCATCTGATAGACGCGGTTGCCGTGGTCGCCTGTATCCACGCGTTTTCCGGTGCCGTCGTGAAGCACATGCCCGCTGAAGACAAAGGTTATATTCTTGTGCAGGCGGATGAATTTATCCCACATTTCGTCGCCGTCATTGCAGGTCCCGTCATAGCTGCTGCAGTATTTATAATTGTTTGGATTCCAGCTATCGCCATCGCCCAGCCGGGTATCATCATCATACATATAGGCATGCGTCACCACAATCACCCGGTGGTGCGGATGGGCGGCAACAACGCCCGAGGCCCAGTTGAGGACGGCATCGCGCGGGCCGAACTCAAAGACCAGCACCAGCCAGTCGTTGCCCCCCGCCGTGAAGGTATGCCAGCAGTTTTCCATGCGGCCGGCCTCATAGACGCCGCCGAAGTGCGGGCAGTCTTCGTATCGGCTGACGGGGAAATACGTATTAAACAGCGAGGTATCCCGGGGCGCCGCATTGGGCTGGTCATGGTTGCCCATGGCAATCGCATAGGGAACCTGCGCGGCATCGAGAACGCTCATGCTGGCGCTGGCATTGTCCCACTCGGCCGTCGTGCGGGTGTCGGTGATATCGCCTTCATGCAGTACAAAGGCCAGTTTCAATTCGTCCCTGTGCTCGGCGATCCAGGTGGTCTGGCAGGTGAACAGGGCCGGATAGTTCAGCGAATATTTCTGCGTGTCCGGCAGGATGACCAGCGAGAACGACCTGGGGGTATCGACTTTGATGGTGACACTGGCCGTGCAGGTGATGTCGCCGCGGGTGATTCTGTAGGTAAAGCGTTCCTTGCCTCCATAATTAGCTTCGGGGGTGTAATCGAACGTCCCATCCTGACGGAACTGGATCTGGCCGTGCTGTGGTGCGGTCACCATTTCGGCAATCACATCGGTTCGCAGGGTGTCGTTATCGAGAACGGAGGCGGCGTGCAGGGTCTGTCCGGCCTGGGCCTGATAGACATCATCGACCGCTCCGGGCGGAATACGGGTGGTATAAGCACTGAAATTATCGAAATACATCCCTGTGCAGCCCCAGTCGTATAATGCAATGGTGCCGGCGGGGATGTCGGAATCGGTAATCGGACCGCCGAAAACATTGACGCCATCATGCAGGATATACATCTGGCTGCCGATGATGTTCACCTTGATCCGGGTCGGGGCATTCTGGGTATAACCGCCGGCTGCGGTGGCCAGCAGGGTTTCGGTGCCGTTGAGCATCTTGAAGAGCTTACGAAAACCGCGTTCGCAATCCATATCCAGTTTATAATAGGTGCCTGGATTTTGATAACGGAACATGACGCCGGCGCCGTCGTTGTCGGTGGTTCGCAGCGTCACTTCAAACTCGTAATCGGTCCAGGTCATGGCGTTGGGATTATTCCAATAAACATAGGTGCCTTTGCGGTGGTCAACACTGGATGCGGCGGGTCCATAGATGTTTGAGGGCTCATATAATTCCCCATTGACGACCTGCCAAGTCGATGGGCCGCTTTTGGTTCCTTCGTCCACGATGGTCCAGCGGGTCAGGCTGCTGCTGTCGTCAAAGGTGTCGGAGACATGAAAGGTATGCCAGTTTTTGGCAAAGCTGTTCAGGTCGCCATTGTTGACTATTTCATCATGATTCAAGTCGGCCGGCCAGTCGTCGCCTTCATTGAGCCATTGCTGACAGAAAGCCTGCAAATCCATGATATCCACCCTGCCGTCAGGGACCAGGTCCCCCGGAGCGGCAGCAAAAACGCCCGAAAAGATACCCATCACACCGAGTGCAGCAAGGATCATAAGCCGCGTAAACATACGTAACTCCAGTCATTCCAAGTGGTTTAAAAAATCCGAATCGAACCAGAAATCAGTATAAGAATTTTTTTTGGTGATTTCACCGCCATTTTTGACCTTATTTTCCGCCAAAAATGCACCTGGAATGTCGGGGGAGAAAGGGAACCTGGGGAAGATGTCTTGACATTAACAGACAGTAAAGATATAATAATATCTGATATAATTGTTTTGCAAACTGCAAATCAGGAGAGAGGATATGAGACACTATCGAAATTTGTGCATTGCCGTTACCGCATGTCTTTGTTCAGCCCTTTGTTTTGGATTAAATGGTTCCGGTACGTCCGGAGACCCTTATCTGATTCAATCCATGGATGATTTTAACGAGTTCCGGACAAGCTCTTCCTATTGGTCAGGACACGTCCGGCTGGACTGCGAGCTGGATTTTGCGGGCACGACGTTTTATGGTTCCTGCATCAGTTATTTTTCGGGAGTCTTTGACGGGAATCACCAGCCCATCCGCAATCTCAAGCTGGACAGCAGCAGCGAGACCGTGGGATTTTTCGGGTCGTTGTATTCGGCCCAGGTGTACGATGTGGAGTTTGTCGATCCCGACGTTGAAGGCTATGAGCGATTCGGGATTGTTTGCGGGTATGCCGAGACCTCGACGATTCGTAATTGTACGGTCACGAATATGCAGATGCTGGTTCATCGCTATGGCGGCGGGATTGCGGGGTACGATTCGGGATCGACGATTTCCGACTGCTCGGTTTCCGGGGAACTCACAGGATATGAAGACTATGGCACGGAATCGAGATGCCTGGGCGGGATTCTTGGATATTGCTTCAATGGAACTGTGGTAGAAGATTGCCACAGCCAGATTACGATCAAAAAATACACAGCGTACCATAAGCTATCATCACTGGGCGGTCTGATTGGGAATCTCGGGCTGGGACAAGTCCGCCGCTGCACCAGCATCTGTACGATTACCGGCAGGTATTATATTGGCGGACTTTTGGGCGAATCGATTCGGCCTGACAACATTGTGGAGGATTGTTCTGCCGAGGCGACCCTGGAAGGATATGAATGTGTTGGCGGTCTGATTGGACGCAATGGCAACAGCACCACTTCCAACTATGTCGGAGGCACGGTTCGCCGCTGTTCCAGTAAAGCGACAGTGACCAGCACCAATCGATTTGTCGGAGGACTGATCGGCTATAATTACGCCGGAGCAATTCTTCAATGCCGTTCGGAGTCTGCTGTTACCGGCCCCTCTTTTGTCGGCGGCCTGATGGGAACGAGCAATGGTCAGATTCAGGATTGTTATGCTGTGGGGTCGGTGAATGGAACCAGCATGTCCTACGGCGGGTTGATTGGGACAACCGGCGCTGCGATTGCGCGCTGTTATGCTGCGGTGGTCCTTTCAGGATCGACCACCATGCGAGGCGGACTGTTTGGCGTACTGGAAACGGCCGGAAACGCATCCTCCTGTTTCTGGGACAGCCAGATTCAAACAACGGCAGGGATTCAAAGCATCGGCGACAAGAAAGGCACTGCCACGAACGTCTATGCCAAAACCACCCCGGAAATGAAAACTCAAAGCACCTTTACCGCATACGGCTGGGACTTCACCAATGAGACGGCCAATGGTTCTGCTGATATCTGGCGGCTGTGCACAGATGGGGCGGCTTATCCGCGATTGTCATGGGAATTCCCGCGTTCGGATATGGCTTGTCCCGATGGCGTGGGCGTGGAGGATTTGCTGGTATTAAGCGGCCAGTGGCTTCTGACGGGTCTGAGTCCCAATACGGGGGCCGACCTGTCCGGTGACGGCAGCATTACGCTGGACGATGCGGCAATCCTGAGCCGTGCGTGGCTTGCGAATCCATAAGATTTCATCTTGACTGTCATTGCGTCATATTCTATGCTGAAGGCATGATGACAGAACACAAGCATAACCCTGCTGTTACGATATCGTTTGTCAACTGGGACGACAAGAAAGCGGACCTGTTTTTTGTCCGCAAGACCGTCTTTGTGGATGAGCAAAACGTGCCGGCAGACATCGAGATCGATGAAAAAGACCCGCTGTGCAGGCATGTCCTGGCCTGCGATGGAGGCNNGCAAGCCAATCGGCACGGGCCGAATCGACCCGAAGGGTAAAGTCGGCAGGATGGCAATTCTGCCGGCCTATCGCGGAACCGGAGTGGGCCGCAGGATTCTGGAGGCCCTGATCCAGTACGGCAAAGACAACGGGCTTGTGCATTTTTATCTGTCGGCCCAGACCCATGCGGTTGGATT
>DLFY01000043.1 GCA_002482415.1 Phycisphaerales bacterium UBA7708 | reverse complement strand
CCGCAGTGTGCTCAAGCCGACGGTCGGCGAGGTCTTTCGTGACCCGTCCATTGCCCGGGATGAATCCGGGACCTATCATCTGGTATGGACGATTGCCTGGGGATGTGCAAAATTCAAGGGTATCGGCTATGCCAGTTCCAAAGACCTGATTGGGTGGAACCAGCAGCGGGTCATTGCGGTGATGGAAAACGAGGCCAAGACCGAGTTTGTCTGGGCGCCGGAGCTGTTTTGGGACCATCAGACGAAGGAATGGGTGATTCACTGGTCTTCTTCGGTAACGGATAAATTTCCGGAGACGCTGGGGCTGTTTGATGGGCGGGCCAATCCCCGGATTTATTATACCGTGACGAAGGATTTCCAGCAGTTCTCGCCGTCGAAACTGTTATTTAATGCCGATTGCCTGGCGATTGACTCGTATCTGTATCGCGGGCAGGACAAGCAGTATTATGTGTTTTTCAAGGCCGACCGGCAAGCGGAACCCAAACGGGGGATTCTGATGGCGAAGGCTCCGGGGCGGGATGGGCCTTATACGGTGGACCCGGCTATGATTACTGCGCCGGAGGAGGGCTGGGCGGAAGGGCCGTGTGCGGTGACAATCGGCGACAAAATCCGGCTTTACTATGCCTGTCACAACTATTCGAGTGCATACGAGAGCAAGGACATGAAAGCCTGGACCTCGATTCGCAAGGATATCGTGCCGCCGGGCGGGTATCGGCATGGTACGGTGATTCGCATCAGCGAGGAGCAGGCAAAACAATTACTGGGACACGATTATAATTTATAGGACATACTATACTTTTTTTGTCTTATATAAAGATTTATCGCAGCTTATCAATTATTTATAATTCATTCATATACAACAACTTACAATGTTTCCGAGAGAGCGTTGATGTGTATTAAATCCTGGTTTTGTGGGCATTATGGCTTCCCAGCAAGGAGAAAATAGGGGATTTGGGGAAAACTGTTGATTTTACAGGGGTAATTATGATACACTTTATGGGACTGCTGTGCGTATTTGCCGGCTTGAACGGTAAATAAAATAATCGTAAGTCAATATGTGGAGGAATGTGTGATGAAAAGACTTTTGATTTTGATGAGTATTGGGGTGGCCGTGCTGGGTGTCGGTTCCGTTCAGGCCGAGCTGATTGGTTCGGACAGTTTTGATTATGCCGACGGTGCTTTCGTCAACCAGTATGATGTTGCAGACGCGACCGGTTTGACCGGCGGACAGGGATGGGACTGGGACAACATTAATAAAGTCCACACCGGGACTGTTTCGGACTGGGACTGCCTGTGGGGAAACACTTACATTGAAAACAAATCTCTGATTACCGACAATGGCGGTGCTCTGCGTCAGTATAATGGCCCGTCTGAACTGTGGTATGAGAATCCGGAAACCGATGAGCGTATTGGCGCGTTCCGTGCAAACGGCGTTGTCTATTATGGTGTTACGGTAACACCTCTGACCGATGGCGGCTGGTTCGGCATCAGCGGTTATGACTTCCCGACAGAGCGCGTTTTCGCGGGTATGCCCTGGCAGAGCGGATTTTGGGGCGTTGAAGTATCCGGCGGCGACAAGGCTCTGAGTGCATTTCCCGTCGAATACAACAAAGCAGTCCGCATTGTGTCAGTCCTTGATTTTGACGGAGACCAGCTTCGTTTATGGTTCAATCCGGATCAGAATGACTATGACAATGGCGTCGGCAACACCACCGCCGATGTGCAGTTGACCTATACCGGCACGAACTGGAACACGGCGGTTCGTCTGGCTTCCGGCGGCAAGACCCAGTGGGACGACCTGGTCGTTGCCACGGACTTTGCAACGGCGATGGCTGTTCCGGAACCGACGACGCTGGCCCTGCTGGGCTTGAGCGGACTGTTTCTGGTCCGGCGCAAGAAATAAGTTCTGACTGACAGGTTAGACACACAGGATTGAAGGGCAGGCTTTCGAGTCTGCCCTTTTTTTTGGATGGACCGGGGCGATTTGGGCAGAGGGCGGTATCTGCGGGAAATCGTGAAATCTGTTGCCAGGCATCACGGGGGATGTTATCATGGGGCGGTGTCGGGAAATATAAACCGCGATTTAGAACAGACTCTATTTATACCCAACGGGTATGATTATCCCGCGAGGGCCACAGGCCGTTTTTATAGACCAGTGCACCCTTGATGCAAGGTGTGAATATTACCAGCTTTGGGCTTTAAAATGGTCGCACACTTGATTCAAAACAGGAATCAGGTATTTTACCATGCCGTAATGGTCCGTGGGGTACCATTCGACCCGGGCGGCGGTGCTTTCGGCTAATTTTTTTGCACATCCGGCGGGAACAATCGTATCGTCGGCGGCATTAATCATCAGAATCGCGGCCCCCCTGAGTCGATCTGAAAAATTCAGCGGTTCAATCCCGGACAGTATTTCTCTGAGCTGTTGTTTCTGTATCCCGGATTGGGCAAGTCCTTCTTTAATGCGACGGACTTCCCTGGCCTCCGTTGAAAGCACTTCGGTCAGATCGCCGCCGGCCAGGATAAACGAGGCTCGCTTGAACCGGCCGTCGATTCCAGCACTCAGTGCGGCCACGAATCCGCCCAGACTGGTCCCGCAAATACCGATTTTGTCCGAATCCACAGTGTCCTGAGCAGCAAGCCAGCGGGCCGTCCGCCGCACATCGACGACAGCCTGACGGACGGCATCGGTAAAGAAGTTGATTCCCTGGTCCATAAATACCCGCTCATCGACATCCGCAGGCTTACGCTTGTCGTAATAGGGCAGCGTCATAATACAGGCACTGATGCCCTCGTTTGCCAGTCCATTTGCCAGAATTCGGCTGATGATTTTGGACCCGACCATAATATCCAGCAGGATGACCGCCGGACGCCTGCCCTGGGTTTTTGATTTGTAATATTCACAATATATGGTGTTATTCTCATCGACCGTGCTGATAAAGCTCGACGGAAAACTCACTTCGTAAATGGTGTAGAGGTCGGTTGCGCCCTGCTCTGTCATCCGATATGAAAAACCGCTATTGTCGTCTTTATATCCGGCCAGCAGCTTTCGCTGATCCTCACTGCTGCCAGCAGCCATTTTCCGAACTATCGTCTCATCCACCACGCCGGTCCGGTCGTCTNNGGCGCGAAGGGGCCGTTGGGAACAGCATGGTTTTCAACTCATTTGGCTCGACGATCATTTCTGCAGGCGTTTTTGATTGATCTGGAATCATACCCAGAAGCCGATTGAAATCAAACCGATACCAGGGCTGATAACAAGCCTGAAATTCGCCATCACTGACCGCGGCCGCATTGGCAACCCAGAACATGCCGTCCCGGGGCGAGAACAGGACTCTGTGCAGGCAGCTTTTCATCGCCACGGGGCGATTCATCAGATCCAATGCTTCATCGACATCGATTTTCCCATAATCCGCCCTGACCAGGCGTGCCAGATGCTGATACCGCTCGTCGGCGCTCATCAAGACCGCATCTTCAATCGCTTCGGAAAGACGTTCATAGCTTTTGCCGGGCTCGAATATGAGCATTTTGTCCGGCCAGCAGGCCAGCCCGCGGGCGTCGGAGGATTTGCCGTCCGAGACGACATAAAAATATTCACACGTTCGGGGTGTGTTCTGAAAAATCTTCAGGGCCTCTTCCAGGGTATCCGCCTCTTCAGCGACCTTGCGCATCAAAAACGACATGGGCATCCCGTCCCAGGCCCCCTCGCCTTTGCCGCCCATTTCCCCCAGGGCGATCTGCTTTTGGTTCATGGCCGTTACGCTGCCGACAAATCCCGCATATCCAACCGTCACAAAAGCGTGACCGTCGTCCGGTTTTGCGATGGTGATTACCGCGAAATCCTGCAGGCCCGCCTCCGTCATATAATCCAGTATCCTGCCGTGAAACAGGGTTCCGTTGTGTGTGGCCTTTCCAAAAACAGCAAAGCCGCTGCAGTGAAACAGTTCGGGGAAAATATTGGCCAGTTCCACGTCATGCATCGGGATTCCGGCACCCTCGGAAAGCCCTTTCATCTCCTCATAAAAGCGCCGGTCAATAAACTTTCCGGATCGGGCCAGTGCTTCTTCAAGGCTGCCCAATTTCAGAAATTCCTTCTGGCCCGCCGCTTCGGCCGCCCGGGTAAAAAACAGAACCTTTTGGATCAGGTCCCTGCATTCTTCAGCCAGCAGCTTGCCCTGCTGATACCCCATTTCATAAGGGGTTCCCGCCACCAGCAAAACCCGCTGACCGCCTGCATCCAGAAGCATGCCGCGGCCGTAAGTACGCACAGGCCGGAGCGGTTCAGCCGGATGAATCGTCGCAGCACAGATTAGACCGGTTTGACAGATCCAGAAAAGCACCACGCCGATATGTCTGACTGTTTTCATAGCCTTGCCTCACAAAACCTGTTTTACGGACTTGGCACGATGACTCCTGAGCATCCTGCCTAAGCGATACCGGCTTCAGGGATGCGTTCGGCACACGCCGCAGACCGCAATCCTGAATCGCCGTTCTATTCTATCGAGTCAATGCTGTTTTGCAATACTTAAGGCTTCGTGAACTCCGTGATCCCCGTGAGGACAATACGATCATTTTTCGGCGTGATTCGAAAGACAACGCCATCTTCTTTTGTAAAGAAACCCTGGTGGGCAACCAGAGAATAGTTCATTCCCTTGAAACGACAATCAATACGTTCAATGGCTATCTTCGTGAAAGGCAAACTGGCGTTGTCTTTGGCAGTCAGATCAAGAAACCAGTTCAGAGACTCCGCACCTTCCATGTTCATGACGATCAAACTTTCTTCAAACAAGTCCACCACAAGGGTGCCCGGGCAGGAGGTTAGCGGCCAGGTGATGTGCAACAGGCCGCTTGACGGACTGGTGATCACGGGGTCCCCGCCCTGCAGCAGGATTTCCTTTCCATCCACCCTGGCCTTGAGCCGAAGGCCCGCCAGTTTCTCGGCCGTGCTCCACAGGTATCCATCCACCACCGGCAGGGTAAAAAACGAACATTCATTGGACGTGACCGGTTTTGTCAAATAATCTGACGGCAGGTTTTCATCAAACAGATGCAAATCCCGCAAACGCAGGGTGCCGTCTTCCCAAATCAGATTGACGCGATAAAACGGGCTGTTGAACCAGACGGTCTTACGATTGCTGCCGGGCATGTCCTGATTGATGGTCACAGACGTTGCTGGGGTGGTTTTATAGCGGGACTTGAACCACTGGCCGGTTTGAGCGAGGGTTTCGACCTGAAGTTTCTTTTCATCACGCAGTCGGGCAATCAGGGGCATTTGTATTTCATAGCCTTTTGCCATGGCACCCCAGGTAAAGGAGTTTTCCTGCCCGGCCTGGACGTAAGCAAATTCCATTGCCTCGCCTGCCACGAATTCCCTGAAATACCAGTTGACCCAGGCGGCATCGGCGCCCGCACTGCCGTACACCGGCTCAAGGGTGATGACGCCCTGCCAGTTTCCGCCAATGCCGGTGTCGTATTGACGGACCGGATCGCTGCCCAGCATCCGGAAGATGGGGACTGGAATCTGGTTCTTTTCAGTCTGTGCGGGCATGTATGAATTGAGCCTGCTGGGGTAGTAGGCCTGATTCCAATAGCCGCCCCACAGGGTATAGCCGTCGGTGCCGACCTGATCCTTGCAGTTGCAGGAGGCGACGATGCCGTATTTCTCGACCATATAATTCAGCGTGTGTTCATCGATGAACCATGAGCCGACCGATTTGGGGTAGGCGCCAAAGATTTGTTTGAAATCCTTCA
>DLFY01000058.1:3628-6892 GCA_002482415.1 Phycisphaerales bacterium UBA7708 | reverse complement strand
CTGTTTTCGGGGGGAAGGTCACCCTGGCTATTTTACTTCCATAGTACTCATGGTTGCCGCAGATGTAGATGATGGGGATGTGTCTGAACGTCTCAAGTGCCCACCTGGCACCATGGAGTCCGGTGTCGGTATCCCCGGCGAGAACGACGACATCGCAGTCCGATTGTGCCGGCTGGAATGTTTCGAATTCATTATGCAAATCGCTGAGAATGAGCAGCTTCATGTTCTTATACTTAACCAGACTCATTTTGCCGCGACAGCCACAGGCCGTTTTATGCCGCGCGTATTCACGGGGTAACGCTACCCTACGTAGCCGCGGTGGTAATGCGGTTGCTGGAAGCCGGCGGCTGAAAGCTTTTTAGCCGCGCCTCGGGCGGACAATTTCATTCAGGATCAGTCTATTCAGTTTTGGGCGTTTCTGTCGTATTCACTGTTTACGGCATCCAATCCCTGCTGAGCAGGATAAGGTCTGCCATATCCACGGAGCCGGACAGGTCGATATCAGCCTCTTCGCAGTCGGCGGGGCAGTTGAGATTAAGCCAATGCTCGGCCAGTTCGGCAAAATCGGCCATGTCCACGCCGTATAACCCCGCGATGTCGCCGGGGTACACCGTCTGCCATTTCAGACGCGGGTAATCTTCACCGGGCCGCAGCATCATCCAATCCGCCGTATCGCCGTCATCGGCGTCAAAATCCCACCCGGCATCGGTGAAGGTTGAACGTGTCATCATTTCGGCGGTGGTTTTACCTGTAACACCTGTAGATAGACCGTAGCCGACTCCAATGGATTGACCACTGGTTTCTATGTTCCAGAAACAATTAATAATGGTCCCTGAGGACATATCTCCGCATAGGCCACCAACAAAATAATTCCCAATCGTTATCCCCGTGGCATAACTATGGTTGATTGTACCGCAATAATTTCCCCCACACAGACCACCGACATAATCACTCCCTGTGACTGTATCTGTACTATAACTTTGGCTGATGATACCCAGATTACTACCACAGAGGCCGCCTATCCATAGGTTTCCTACTCCCGAACCCATAGCCCAACTTTGGCTGATGGTGCCGTAGTTGTCTCCGCATAGGCCTCCAATACTCCAGTTACCTGTCACTACGCCTATGGCACAACTTTGGACAATGTTACCTGAATTGGATCCACACAATCCACCCAAACAAACAAAGTGTCCCGTAACTATACCGGTGACATAACACTGGTTAATTGTACCGCCATTATATCCGCACAAGCCACCGGCGTTATCTCGGCCGATAATGTTCACATTAATTAATCGGAGTTTTTTTACCTGGCCACTGGAACTAATCTGTCCAAATAAACCAACAAGTCCTTGTTCTGGATTATTAATATTCAGATGTGCTATCACATGACTATTGCCATTAAATGTACCTGTGAACATACCACCACCGCCAGCAATTACGGCCTGTGTAAAGTTTACTTCGGATAGATCTATATTATCAACGAGAATATATTGGCTGTTCCAGTCCAATGTTCGGTGACCCAGACATAGCAAATCTTTGGCATTAGCAATCTGGTAGGGATCGTCTGCCGTGCCGCTGCCCATATAAGTACGCGCAACATAGTTTGTTGTGATTAAGTTGCCACTTGTGTTTTCCCAGAGCAAATGAGGTGTGCTTGTTCCTTCCTCAATTGCCCACGTACCATCATTCCAGCCTGCAAAACTGGCTGCCTGTTTCATCTGAACACTGGTCAATCTCCACCCGCCTGCGCCTCCAGCCTGGCCGGAACTATTAGTATCCCAATAACTGTCTGTAATTACACCAGAATTATACGCACACAGGCCTCCAACACTTTTATCACCACCCACCACAGAACTCGTAGCATAACTCTGATTGATAGTGCCAGAATAATTGAATCCACACAGGCCTCCAATCCACGACTCTCCCATCACCGAATTCGTCGCATAAGTTTGACTGATCGTGCCTTTATAATTATACCCGCACAAACCGCCTACACAATCACCGCCTTTCACAAATGTTTTGGCACAACTCTGTCTAATCGTGCCAGAATTATAGCCGCACAGACCACCACTATAATAATTACCAGTCACCATCCCCGCGACATAACTCTTATGGATGATTCCATAATTGCCTCCACATAGACCCCCGACATAATCGTCACCCTGTATATCGAGATTCACTATGCCGAGATTTTTGATATGACCGGCGAAACCAATGCATCCAAATATCCCAACATATTTTTGACTTGTGCCTGTTATTGATAGTTTATTTATCTTGTGGTGGTCCCCATCAAACGTGCCAGAGAATCCGGTTGTCGAATTTCCAATAATATTATATTGCGTTCCCGTATAGATGGACATATCAATATCGTTCATCAGTTTAAAGCATTTATTCCAGTCGGCGGGATTGGCTCCGATGGTGTTCATCTGTTCGGCGGTCCGGATTTGATAGGGATCTTCCTGGGTGCCGGAGCCTCCGCCATAGGTGGCGGCCTGGGTAGAGACGATCAGACAAGACCATAAACCCAATACCAACGAAAACCGAAGCTTATGCATTACACCGTTCTCCCAAAATGACCCCTGTTTGAACCTGAAGCTCCTATGGCTCCAAAAGTAAGTGTGTGTATTCTGCAATTTAGGAACAATTATGTCAAGATAAAACTTATCTTCTTTGTTATCAAGGGACTAAACCGGATTGCGGGGGTTTTTCAGGAAATCCTTTCTTGACGGCGGGGGGTATTTGGGGTACTCTACCGAACCGTATATAGGTTTGTATCACCAAGGTTAAATTCCTAAACCAAGACGAAAGGAAGACTGATATGTTTACGACGATTGTGGATGTAAAAGCGAGAGAAATATTGGACTCCCGCGGCAATCCGACGGTAGAAGTCGATGTGCTGCTGGATGATGGTTCCTTTGGCCGGTTCGCGGTTCCGTCGGGAGCCAGCACGGGTGCCTATGAGGCCTGTGAACTGCGCGATCCCAAGAAGAAACGCTACATGGGCAAAGGCGTCATGCAGGCGGTCGATAACGTCAACAAGAAAATCGCCCCGGAAATCATCGGGATGGATGCCCTGGCTCAGGAAGAGCTGGACAAGTATCTGTGCGATATCGACGGCACAGCCAACAAGAGCAAGCTGGGCGCCAACGCCATTCTGGGCGTGTCGCTGGCCGTGGCCAAGGCCGCCGCGATTTCGGTGGACCTGCCCCTGTACCGCTATGTCGGCGGCTGCAATGCCAATGTCCTGCCGGTGCCGATGATGAA
>DLFY01000058.1:0-3618 GCA_002482415.1 Phycisphaerales bacterium UBA7708 | reverse complement strand
AACGGCGGCAAGCATGCCGATAACAACGTCGATTTCCAGGAATTCATGATTATGCCCATTGGCGCCCCGGACTTCCCGATGGCCCTGCAGATGGGTGCCGAAGTCTTCCACACGCTCAAGGGCGTGCTCAAGAGCAAAGGCTACAACACCGCCGTCGGCGACGAAGGCGGCTTTGCCCCCTCGCTCAAGAGCAACGAAGAGGCTCTGGACGTGATTATGGAAGCCATCAAGAAGGCCGGCTACAAGGCAGGCAAGGAAATCTGCATCGCCCTGGACCCCGCTTCCACCGAAATGTTCGAAAACAAGAAGTATAAATTCTTCAAATCCGCCCCGAAGAACTTAGTCAGCTCCGATTATATGGTCGAGCATTGGGCCAAGTGGGTCAAGAATTATCCCATCGTCAGCATCGAAGACGGCCTGGCCGAAGATGACTGGGCCGGCTGGAAGGCCCTGACCGACAAGATCGGTGATAAGTGCCAGCTCGTCGGCGATGACCTGTTCGTCACCAACAGCAAGCGTCTGGCCATGGGTATCGAAAAAGGCTGTGCCAACTCGATTCTCGTCAAGGTCAACCAGATCGGCACCCTGACCGAAACCCTGCAGGCAATCAACCTGGCTTCCCGCAACGGCTACACCGCCATCATGAGCCATCGTTCCGGCGAAACCGAAGACAGCACCATTGCTGATCTGGCGGTTGCCACCGGCGTCGGCCAGATCAAAACCGGCGCTCCCTGCCGTACCGACCGTATCTGCAAGTACAACCAGTTGCTGCGGATTCATGAGCAGTTGGGTTCGGCTGCGGTGTATGGCGGCGAAATCTTCAAGTATAAAGGCTAATTTAGTCGATTTTGTACAGCAGAGGTCTCTATTGCGGGGACCTCTGCTTTTTTTATTGACTGCTGTCCGTCGAGAAGGGCGGTTGTGGCATGAGCAGGCTGGGACTGTTGATACGATATCTGATATTCTGCACGTTTTTCGCGGTGGGCGGGACCGCGATGGTGGTGTCGTTTCTGGTCAAGCCGGAACTGACGGACTACCTCCAAAGCCGGGAGATGCTCGAAAAGACCCGGCGGGACAATGAAAAGCTCAAGGATATCATCGACCAATACAAGTCTCAGATTGTCCTGATTGAGCGGGAACCCAACGTCCTGCAGCGTCTGGAGCAGATTACGCTTCGCCAGACACCGGTGCAGGAAGATACGGCCTATCCATCCGAATACAACTCCCAGCTTGCCGACATGGCCAAGGAAGTCATTGAAGAATCCAAGCCGACCGACCCCAATGAGCAGATTCCGCTATGGATGAAACGGGCGATTTATCCGCGTTATCGGACGGCCCTGTGCCTGTCTGGGGCAGCGCTGATTCTGGTGGCGTTTATGTTCTTCAGCGGCCCGCGGCTGGTCGAGTTGAAGAAAAAAACGTTTTACCACCGGTAAATGCAGATTCAAAATCAATGAGCAAAAATCAAAATGATGGAAACCGCCGGGGGCGGAGGCTCAATAATCCTCATGCACGGAGGCTTGAGCATTATAGTCGGGCTGAGATTCGGAATTTGATGCTGGTGCCCGTGTAAAACACGATATTCTGGGACATTCAGGCAAATTTGGAAATATCTTTCCAGACTTTACAGAGAAAAGACCTCTTTGACCGATACAATAACAATCAGCCCTACCAGTGTTATCAGGGCTGTTTTTATTGAAAAGGGATGAAAACAGATAGACAATAAGCGGTCGAGGCCGGGCTTGTCCGATTTCGACCCGAGACAGGATTACAGAAAAGCGGTGAAACACAGCAATTTATATCGTATTGCAGTCGAGGGCATCCTGCTTTGCGGCTGCATCTTATTGTTCTGCAGTGCGGCCAGTTTTGACATTGCCGACGCACCGAGCGACTATGCCTGGCCACACAATCAGCCGGTTGAGAACTGGATTGGGCCGNNGCTGGGGCGCTGGCGGCCTATTATATGCATTATTATATCGGCCCGGGGGTCTTGCTGGGGCTGTTTGCCTGTATCTGGCTGTTGATTACGCATCTGGCAGGCAGGGAAATCACCCAGCCGGTGCTGCGGATTGTCGGGATGCTGCTGCTGGTTGCGGCGGCCTCGACGACGTGGTATCTGCTCTGGCCGGTCAATACCGCCGAATACGGGGTGTTTTATCAGGGGGCGTTGGGGTGGGTCTATAATTATGAAGTCATCCGTTTGCCCGGCGGGTTATTGTCTTTTAGCGGGGATGAATTCCCGATGGGCAATGGCGGGATTATCGGTAATTTTGCCGGGGGATTGCTCAAACAGAAATTTGCCCTGCTGGGGTCGGTGATTGTATTGTGCTGCACCTGGCTGGTGGGGGCGGTGCTGCTGGCGGATTCGCTGGTGCTGGCGGTGGTGCGGTGGTTCGGGTATGGGGTGATGAAATTCTTCGGCATTGCCGGCCCTGCGATTCACGCCGCCAGGGAGCAGTCGGCAGTGCTGGGCGATATCTGGAAACGGCTGAGCGAAAAACAGAAGGCCAAGGGCGATGGCACCCTGCGGGATATCAAGCTGTCCAGCCGGATTCAACTGGGGCGCAATAAACCCAAGGTGGCGCTGATTCCTTCCGCACAGGAAGAGGAGGCCGAAGACCAGACTGAACTGGTCGAAAGCGAAGAACAGACGGCACAAGAGGCCGGCGAAGAAGCCGCCGTTGAAGCGGTTGAAGTGGATGTTGATGCCGAAGAAACCCAAACCGAGGACGTGGAAGAAAAGGTTGAGGCGCCCAAGCCGATTGTCAAACCTCGTCCCGCACCCAGGCCCAAGCAGCCGGAATACAAGCCCGCGACCTACGATGATTATCAGCTTCCGCCGCTGGATTTGCTCAAGGAGCCGGAAAAAGGCTTTGCCGCGGTGCAGGGCAAGATGGTCGAGGAGAAGGCCCAGACGCTGGAAGGTCTGCTCAACGAGTTTGGCATCAATGCCCAGGTGGTCAATGCCGAGCCGGGACCGGCAATTACTATGTACGAATTGCAGTTGGCCCCGGGCATCAAGGTCAACCAGATTTCCAACCTGGCCAACGATATGGCTCGTGCACTGGGTTCGGGGACGGTTCGCGTCGTGGCGCCGCTGCCGGGCAAGCACACCATCGGCATCGAAGTCCCCAACAGCCAGCGCGAGACGGTCCGGCTCAAGGACCTGATTCTGCGCGGCGGTTCGCAGATTGCCCGCATGCAGATTCCGCTGTTTCTGGGCAAGAGTTCCTCCGGCGAGGCGCTGGTGTCCGACCTGGCGGGGATGCCGCATCTGCTCATTGCGGGTACGACCGGCTCGGGCAAAAGCGTCTGTATCAATACGATTATTACCAGTGTGATGCTGACCCGCCGGCCCGATGAGGTCAAGCTGATTCTGATTGACCCGAAGATGGTGGAAATGGCGGCGTTTGAGTCGATTCCGCACCTGATGTGCCCGACGATCACCGAGACCCGCAAGGCCGAACAGATTCTGGAATGGGCGACGACGACGATGGACGAGCGGTACGAGCTGCTGGCCGAGGCCAAGGTCCGCAACATCGCCTCGTACAATATGCTGTCGCCGGAACAGATTAACGACATCTTCAAGCCGTCCACGCCGGAAGAAGAGCTGAAGAT
>DLFY01000163.1 GCA_002482415.1 Phycisphaerales bacterium UBA7708 | reverse complement strand
GTACTATAAACGGGGGAAGGTCACATATATTTGTTTTGTCTGCCATAAAACGAACCGAACTGCTTGATCGGATTGGCCACAATAAGATACTGGAATGCCCATGGCTGGGTGGTCCTTTTAAAAGAGCAGATGGCTGGTACAGACAAGAGATCGATAGTTACATCATTGGATATAACTATTTGGGGGGACGGCAGCTATCTCCATGGCCGGTCCCGTCAGGATGCTCTCCCTGGAAATCGCCGCAGAAAATTACAGATCGATTGACCAGTCCCGTCATTACTGAAATGAATGACTGGATTACTGAAACGTCAGAACTTCGTACCTTTGCCCCTCATGGAGCCCGCGGACCTGTTGTGCAATTTGCAGAAAAAGGAAAGGGCGGCATCCCTTCTCGTCAAGCCGGCGCTATTGGTGGAAATCTCGGGTATCTCGACGGTTCGGTATGCTGGAAAGACATGTCCGATATGACACCGCATTTAGCAACCACTTATACCAATTCTGCATTTGGTGTTTGGTAATACCTGTTTGCCTGGAAAAGCCGAGAAATCGGTTTACTTACGATAGTTCATATCACGGCACCGTTGATTCCCTTTTGACTACAGCCTTTGGTGAAATACTATTAACCATTGGACTGAAAATGTCATTATTCTTTCCAATTCCTTATTATAATATCATCTTGCAGTGATTAACGACTGAGTTTATGATGTATATTAGGTACAAAGCGATGTTTGCGGATTTTATATAAGGACGGATATCATGCTTAAGGATCGTATGAATCGACGCTGTTTTTTAAAATCAGCTTTTGCCGCAACGGTATTAGGTCCTGCCGTATTGTCAATTCAAAGACAGGCAATGGCTGTAAATGTCTCCAATCGTCCCAATATTGTTCTGATTTATGCCGATGATGTTGGTTATGGGGATTTGAACTGTTATGGAGCCGATGGAGTTCCGACCCCCAATGTCAATCGACTTGCTCGGGAAGGCCTTCGCTTCACCAACGCCTATGCGTCCGCGGCAACGTGTACTCCTTCCCGTTATTCTCTCCTTACGGGTCAGTATGCCTGGCGTAAGAAGGGGACCGGTGTTCTTCCAGGCAATGCGGCTTTGATTATTGATACGAATTGTCGAACTTTGCCGGCCATGCTGAAACAAGCAGGTTATACGACCGGCGTAGTCGGCAAATGGCATCTCGGTCTTGGAAATGATCCGGCTTTACTGGACTGGAATGCCGACATTAAGCCCGGGCCATTGGAAATTGGCTTTGATTATGCCTATTTGATGCCTGCGACAGGAGACAGGGTTCCCTGTGTCTTTGTTGAAAATCATCGGGTCGCTAATTTGGACCCCAATGATCCGATTGCTGTCAGTTATCAGAAACCTTTTCCAGACCAGCCCATCGGCCAATCTCATCGTGACCAGCTCAAAATGGACTGGTCGCATGGCCACAATCAATCCATAGTCAATGGCATCGGCCGGATAGGGTACATGTCCGGTGGCAGTGCCGCAGTGTGGAAAGATGAAGACATGGCTGACCGATTTGTAGAAAAGGCGGTTGGTTTTATCGAGGATAAAAAAGATAAACCTTTCTTTCTTTATTTTGCTACCCATGATATTCATGTTCCGCGTGTGCCGCACCCGCGATTTGTCGGTAAAACTAATATGGGACCGCGAGGCGATGCCATTGTGCAGTTCGACTGGTGTGTCGGCCAAATTCTGGATACATTGGACCGCCTGGGGCTGACAGACAATACGCTGGTTGTGCTGACCAGCGATAATGGTCCCGTGGTGGATGATGGCTACAAGGACGAGGCGGTGGAACGGCTGGGGTCACACAAACCCGGCGGCCCATTGCGGGGAGGCAAATACAGTGCTTTCGATGCGGGTACGCGGGAGCCATTTATTGTGCGTTGGCCCAAACAGATTCAGCCGGGAGTGTCGGAGGCATTAGTTAGTCAGGTTGACTTTATTGCATCAGTTGCCGCTCTCACTGGACAAACACTGAAAACGGAGGATGCGCCGGACAGTCTGAATCAGCTTGATGCGTTACTGGGTAAAGATTCTGTTGGTCGCAGCCATGTTATTCAGCAGGGTTCCGGTACGATGGCAGTTGTCAAGGGGAAATGGAAATATATAGTCCCCAGTAATGGCCCGAAAAAATATGTTCAAACAAATACTGAGACCGGCTGCGACACTGAACCTCAGCTTTATGACCTCAGGCAGGATCCCGGCGAAAAGAACAATCTGGCGAAAGTATATCCGGACATTGTCAAAGAGCTTGGGACACTCCTGCAAGACATCAAACAGGCCGGCCGAACTCGTCTGTGACCAATATCTGTTCTTGTGGCCGACGGCAAATCCAGTTCATACCAAAATAAAGGCATTTAGCTCCTTTATCGACATGAAAACACAAACATTATGGGGTGAAAAGCAGGAAGCTGATTTGTTATTTTTGTATTAAAAGCGACTCTTGCGGGTTACAAAAATCCAATAATTGGTTCTTAATCACTATAGATTCACATCGCTGAATTAGCGATAATATACACAGCATCGGCAGTTTGCGATGATGTGGTGCAGAGAGGATCAACGAGCGGTCAGCGTTTTGGGGGTATCAAACGAAAGTCAACCGAAACTATTTTATATATTTATCGGAGGAACAACATGGTACAGAAAAAAGCAGCAATTGTAGTCACATTAGGCCTGGTTATCCTGTGCGGGATTGCCTCGGCCGCGGTAATTGACCGGACGATTCCGGGCATTGTTACCGGCAGTTCCCAAATTGGCAATCATGAGGGGCCGCGGTGGGTGTTTGATAACAGAACCGACACCAAATGGCTGACTGCCAATGGATTTCCCACCGGCTGGGTGCAGTTCGAATTTCTGAACAATCAGGCCTTTGCCATCAATTCGTATGCGATCACTTCGGCCAACGATGCAGCAGGTCGTGACCCGAAGGCCTGGACGCTTCTGGGTTCCAACGACGGGACCAACTGGACGGCCGTGGATACGCGCAGCAATGAAAGCTGGGTGGCCCGGTTCCAGCGTCGCGTCTTCAAGTGCACCAATACCACGCCCTATCGGATGTATCGGCTGAATGTAACCCAGAATAACGGGGATGGCATCATGCAGTTTTCTGAACTGGAACTGATTGAAAACGGCATCTCCAGAACGGCGTATTATCAGTTCTCCTGGAGCAGTCAGATTAATGACGGCGAAGGCGGAAAGCTGGTACTTGACAAGCTCACAGGCAGCAAATGGCTGACAGGCGGCAATAATACCACCGGCTGGATTGTGTATCAATTCCTCGGCAAGGGTGCCTATGCCATCAACCAGTATGCGATTGCATCAGCTAATGATGCTCCCGACCGCGATCCGAAGAACTGGACTCTGCAAGGCTCGCATGACGGAACAATCTGGTATCCTCTCGACACACGAACGAATGAAACCTGGACGGATCGTCTCCAGCGCCGCGTGTTTGAATTTAACAACGCCGTAGCGTATTCTTATTACAAACTGGATGTCACCGCCAACAACGGTTCAGGCAACCTGATGGGCTTTTCGGAATTTGAACTGCTGGAAAGCGATCTGCCGGGTGCAGCCAAATATATCAGCCCTGCCGAGGCAGTTTATGAAGTTCCGCTCAATGCCCAGTTGGACTGGGAAGCCGGCGTTGATCCCAACAGCGGCACAGGGACATGGAATGCCATTGGCGGCCATTATGTTTATCTGGGTACCCAGCCGGACCAGATGATCCTTCAGACCCCCGCGGCGCTGCCGGTTGGAACGACGGCATACAGCCCGACACTGGAGGCCAACAAGACCTATTACTGGATGGTCGAGGAAGCAGTCAAAAAGACCTCCGGCGGTGTTTATCCGGCCGGTGATCCGAACAACGTGGCCGGGCGTGTCTGGCGGTTCAGCACCGAAACCACGCTGGTTCTGGTTAACCCGGAAAGTCCGGTCAACGCGTTTGCTCATCCCGGCGGCAGTGCGAGCTTTACGGTAGAAGCCAAGGATCCCCTGGAAGGTACAATTACCTATCAGTGGTACTATGATCCGGATACTGAAACCGACAATAACGAAGTGCAATTGACCCAGGGCAGCAAATATCAGGGAGTCAACACACCCGTGCTGACGGTCAACGATGTGAAGGATTCGGACGAAGGCGTCTATTTCTGCGGCGTGGCCAATGCCAGCGGGGTTGTCGTCTATTCCAGTGCGGCCAATCTGTACGTCAAGAAACTCCTGGCGCACTGGACTCTGGATGCCGCCAGCTACAATGGCACGACCTACGCCGATGCAACAGGTTTGGGTCATGCTGCAGCGCTTGTCGGCGCTCCCACCTTTGCCGATGGCATCGCCGATGGCGATAAAAATGCAGGCAATGCCGCAGCCAATGGTGCGGTGTCATTTGCCGACCCGAACAGTTGTGCGGATGCCGGCGGATTCAATCCGAGCGAAGAAACCAGTGCGTTCTCGATTTCGGCCTGGGTTAACTGGCAGGGAACACAGGGTGTCACCAGCGCGATGATTGCCGCCAAACGTGATAACTGGCAGTCTGAAGACAACAACTACTGGATTTTCATGGTAAGCGGTTCCGGCCTGGTTCGGATGCAGTCCCAAAATCTGAGCAGGATTGATACAGCCACAGAACTCATTAAAAAAGATCAATGGCATCATGTTGCTGTGACCTACTTCGATGGTGTTGCGAGGATTTACGTTGATGGTTTACAGCAGGCCGTCGGAGGTTTTATCCTGGCCAATAAAGCTGATGCAACATTCTGGATCGGCAGAAACGAAAGCATTGGCGAACGGTTTGACGGTCTAATTGATGACCTGAAGGCCTTTAACTATGCCTTGTCGCCGGAAGAAGTGGTTGATCTGTATTATGTTGAAACCGGCAGCCCGGTTTGTATTTACGGCAACCCGGTCGGCGACCTCAACAATGACTGCAAAATCAGCATTGACGACTTTGCGGTCATGGCGCAGCAATGGCTGACGGATGGATTTTATCCGAATCTGTAATTCCAAATCACAATTCAGTGTGATAGAATGCACAGGCGGTTCCGAAACGATTTCGGAACCGCCTTTTTGATTGCTGATAAACTCTGTATATACCCAACGGGTATGATTATTTCGCGAGTAAAAGAAGCACGTGGTTGAAGTTGCTGGTCTTAGCCGCGACGAACCGGAAAATTTCAAGTAGGATCAGTATAATTAAGGATTGCTTATGCTTAAAAAGGCGACGGTGTGTGTCATAGTCATGCTGATGGGTGGGATTGGCTGTGCCCGCGAGGTTTCTATTCAATCTCCAGACGGCACAATCGAAATGTCCGTTCAAACAGGGCAGACCCTTTCGTACTCGGTGACGATGGATGACCGCATCATCATTGCGGATTCGCTGCTGCAACTGGAATTTGCCGACGGATTTATTCAGGATAACCTGAAACTGCTGTCACACCAATCCACTGCTGTGGACCAGACCTGGGCCCCGGCCGTCGGCAGAAAAGCCCGTATTCGTGACCGTTATAATCAGGCAATCCTGGTATTCCAGGAACCGGACGGAAAACAGCGTCAATTCTCCCTGATCTGCCGGATTTATGATGACGGAGCGGCGTTCCGTTATTTCTTCGACACCTCCTTTGGAGAAAAACTGGTTCTGCATGAAGAGCACACGCAGTTTGCTTTCCCGGGAAATCCAATCGCCTGGCCGGCCTTTCTTAACAGCTATAACACCATGCATGAAGTGGTATCCCCCCGCGATCAGCTTGCCCGCATCAATTCCGATGATATCGTCGGGCTGCCGCTGACAATTCAACTGGACAAGAATCGATATTGTTCCATAACCGAAGCGTCCCTGGTGGACTGGGCGGGGATGTATATAACCCGTTATGGTCAATCAACGGCCTGGCTGGAAAGTGAGCCGGTGCAATTGGGGCAAACGCCCTGGGATTTTGATGAGGCACTGCCTGAAGGGGCCGATACGCTGCGCATCGTGGTGGATGCACTCGGTTCCAATGCGTTTGATCATGTGGATATTGTTGATTTAAAAGTAATCCTCAAGGACGGCTCCGAAAAATGGCTCAGCGATTTGAAGCCCATTCAGGCCCGACAGGGGTGGGGCAGTCTGAAAATGAATCAAAGTGTGGATGGCAATCCCCTGACGATTGCAGAGACTGTCTATCAGAAAGGATTAGGGACTCATGCGGATGGCGTGATTGTCTTTACGCTGCCGGAAGGCAGCCGGCGCTTATCCGGCAAGGTGGGGATTGATTCGGAAGTCAAACAGCAGGGCCGAGCAAAAGTCCGCTTTTATGTTATGTCCTCCAGGCAGGAGCCGGACAAGACGATAGTGAAGACCACCCTGTCCCGTCTCAATCATAATCCTCAGGCAGTTGATGCCGCAACTCCGCATTATTCTCCCTGGCGGGTGATTCAGCTTGGGCGAAAACCGGCTGATTTGCTGAATTCCGATATCATTTTGAATCTTAACGAGCCGTCAAAAATTGCAGACGCCTCGTGGATCAAGCCGGGTGTGACAAGCTGGAACTGGCTCAGTTGCGGCGGGGATATGGACATGGCCCTGCTCAAGGGCTTTATTGATCTTTCAGCATCGATGGGCTGGGATTATGCCCTGATTGATGACGGATGGTATCGTGACGGCAATTGCACCAGGCCGATTGATGGACTGAATATGCAGGAGCTGGTGGCATACGCGGCGGCCAAACATGTCCGCCTGTGGGTGTGGACGCATTGGGAAGCCCTGAATCAACGCATGGAGGAGACTTTTGCTCTCTATGAGCAATGGGGCATTGCCGGGGTCAAGATTGATTTTATGTCGCGGGATGACCAGTGGATGGTCAACTGGCATCATAACGTGCTGGAACAGGCCGCAAAACATAAACTGATGATTGATTTTCACGGATGCTACAAGCCCACCGGTGAACTGCGTACCTGGCCGAATTTGATGACCTGCGAGGCCATTTACGGCAATGAGCAGAGTCTTGGTTCGAGAACCAATGACCCGGTGCATAAAACCACGCTGCCGTTCACCCGCCAACTGGCCGGACCGATGGATTATACCCCCGGCAGCATGCTCAATGAAACACGCCAGAGCTGGTCGGCTCAGCGTCCCATCAAGACGCTCGGAACGCGTTGTCAGGAACTGGGGCTATTGATTATTTATGATAGCCTGCTGATATCCATGGCAGATAAGCCCGAAAATTACTACGGCCAGGACGGCATTGAATTCATGAAAAACCTGCCTGCGTCCTGGGATGATACTCTGGTTCTGGATGGACAAATTGGGGAATATATTGTAATGGCCCGCAGAAAGGGAACGACATGGTATCTGGCGGCGATTACCAACTGGGATACTCGGACCTTGCAGGTGCCGCTGGACTTTCTGGGAGCAGGAAAGTTTCAGGCGACTTTATTCGAGGATGGCCCGGACGCCAATACCAATGCCCGCCAGATAAATCGCAGGCAGATGACTGTGCAGGGTACGGATAGCCTGGCCCTTAAGCTGGCCTCCGGCGGCGGTTTTACTGCCGTCATGACAAAATTAGAGTAATAGTCTCAGGTCAACCAGCCGATGCTATAGGTGTGGATAATTTAGCTCTATTAATCTATATACTATGTATGGATAATAGAAAATCGTCATGGCGGGGCATAGTAGTGCTTCCGCCATGTTTTTTTTATCTCAAGTGCGATTCTAAGTCATTAAATGGCGGCATATTATGGTTTAGGCCAAACATGCCGGCCAATAAAAAAGTACAAAATTTGATACTGGCCAAAAGTAGTATATAGAGTCAGGTATTTTCAGGATGTCAGAGGGCTGGTCAATGTCGAATAAAGACGAGTTTTTTTCTCTGTTTTTGAAGCATAATAACCAGTTGTTTGCGTTTATTTTAACGCTGGTGCCAAATTATGCCGACGCGGAAGATCTCTTCCAGGATACCGCCTCCATCCTGTGGTCTAAATTCGATCAATATGATCCAGAACGCAGCTTCATTTCCTGGGCACGTCAGATTGCTAAAAACCGCATCCTCAATTATTACACCCGGAAAAAATCCGTTTTCCAGCTTGATGAAACGCTTATTGAAAAACTGGCATCGCATACGGTTCATGCGTCCGATGCCTGCGAGCAGAAGAAAGCGGCCTTGAAAGACTGCATCAAAAAAATGAATCGCCAGGATGCGGCGATTATCCAGTTGCGATATCATCAGGGAGTCAGCATGCTGGACATCGCCAGTCGGCGTCAGCAATCGGTTAACACACTCTATAAACGGATGGCATTTCTGCTGACCCTGCTGCATTCCTGCATCCAGAAGACTCTGCTGGAGTCGGGAGCGGCTCATGAATAATCTGAACATGCGTCATTTGCATGAGTTAATTGTGCTTTCCATGGAGGCCGCGATAACCGATCAGCAGGCGGTGGAACTGAAGCAATTGCTGGAAAGCAGCGAAACGGCACGTCGTGAATATGTCAACTTCATTACAACCCTGAGCGTATTGCGAGACCACGATTTCAGCTACCCGGAAACGATTCTGCCGGCGGTCACCGATTTATCCGACTGCTCTCTCAATCTGGCACTGTGGAATGCGCTGCTGGAACAGGAACAAAAGGCCCCCCAGGTGGAAATTCAGAAGCCTGTGAATGTTTCCGCGGCGGTGCAGGAGGCCAGGCCTGCCGAGCGCTCCCTTATCCGATACAACAAAATTTCCGCCCTGATTGCATTTGCTTCCGTGGCGGCGCTGTTTTTTATGATTGGCTATGTCAATCGCCTTCTGCCCGACCCCAAAACCTCGGCGGCGGTTGTGACGGATTTAATCGATACGCAGTGGGGCGACGGCGATTCCCTGCAGCAGGGGGCCGTGATGTATGTCTCGAAGCGCCCTTATGAGCTGAAAGACGGATTGGTCAAATTCCAACTCAACAGCGGCGCAGAAATCATCGTCGAGTCCCCGGCCCGATTTCGGTTCCAGTCGGAAAACCGGATGTATGCCGACAGCGGCAGGTTTTATGCCAAAGTATCCGACAGGGCCATTGGTTTTACCATCGAAACGCCGTCCTCTTCCGTGATTGATCTGGGCACCGAATTTGGGGTTCACATTCTGCCCAGCGGGGATTCAGAGGTCTATCTGTATCGCGGCAAAGCGTCTTTGATAGCCGGGCGCCAGGACCAGTCCAAATCCAGTCATATTCTGGAATCCTCAAATGCCCGATTTGTCTCGATGTCCGGACGGGTCAACCATGTGGAATTTCGCCCGATGCAGTTCGTACAGCAGATTGATTCGGCGAAAAACTGGGTCTGGAAAGGTCAAAATATGGACCTGACCAGCTTAATTACCGGCGGAAACGGTTTTGATGCCCCCCAGGATTCACAGGGCATCGATCTGTTGACCGGCCAGATGAACTGGACAACGGCTGAAAAAGGGCAGCAGGGTGCCCGTGACTATCTTTCTGTTCCTTATAATCCGTATGTGGATGGCGTGTTTGTCCCAAATGGGGAGAATGGGCCTTCTCAGGTCAGTTCGGCCGGTCATGTATATTCATTCCCGACAACTTCCAACGCCTATTATGCTCCCATCGGTCCTCGCTCCGAGGTGGCGATGGTGAAACCGGACAATGTTCGCGCCCTGACTTTAAAAGGCTGTCAGGCTCAATCGATATTGTGTATGCACACCAATGCGGGAATCACCTTTGATCTGGATGCTATTCGAGAAACACTGCCTGAAAATGTGGCGATCAAAAGCTTTACCGCCGCCTACGGGATATCGGATACGGCGATTGTCGATTCCGGCCAGAGCGATCCGGATGCGGATTTCTTTGTGCTGCTGGATGGGCAGCCCAAACTCTGCAGGAAAAATTATCGCAAGACCGAAGGCGCGGTTGCCGTGGAGATTCCGATCCAGGGTCATGACCGTTTCCTGACTTTGGCCTGTACGGAGGCGACAGCGAATGCGGCGGACTGGACGCTGTTTGCCGATCCGGCCCTGGTTCTGGAAAGACAATAATGCGGATATTGTGTTGCGTATAACACAAATGAATACATTGTGTGTAATTTATTAACGTTTTTTGTGGAGGATTAATTATGTGTAGGTTGAAATGGCAACTTGTGGTGATGGCTCTTTTAATGGCAATCGGAGGGATTGCCTCGGCGGCCGTGATTGACCGGACGATTCCGGGCATCATTACCGGCAGTTCTCAGATTGGCAATCATGAAGGGCCGCGGTGGATTTTTGACAACAGGACCGACACCAAATGGCTGACTGCCAATGGATTTCCCACTTGCTGGGTGAAGTTCGAGTTTCTGAACAATCAGGCTTTCCCGATCAATTCGTATGCAATCACTTCGGCGAATGATGCCCCCGAACGTGACCCGAAGGCCTGGACGCTGGATGGTTCCAATGACGGGACCGTGTGGACGACTATTGATAGCCGCAGTAATGAAAGCTTTGCGGCCCGATTTCTGCGTCGGGTGTTCAAGTGCACCAATACCACGCCCTATCGTGTGTATCGCTTGAATATTACCCAGAACAACGGCGCTAATTTTACTCAGTTCTCGGAACTGGAACTGATTGAAAACGGCATTTCCAGAACGGCGTATTATCAGTTCTCCTGGAGTACACAAATCAACAACCAGGAAAGTGCCAGGCTGGTTCTGGATAAGCTGACCTCCAGCAAATGGCTGACCCTGGGTGGCAATGTCACCGGCTGGCTGCAATATCAATTCCTTGGCAAGGGCGCCTATTCGATTAATGGGTATAGGATTGCCTCGGCCAATGATGCTCCGGGTCGCGATCCGAGAGACTGGACTCTTGAGGGATCGCATGATGGAACAGAATGGTTTGTTATTGACACCCGTACTGGCGAAAGCTGGCCGGAGCGTTTTCAGTATCGTGAATTCACATTTGATAATGCGATAGCCTATTCTTATTACAAACTGAATATCACAGCCAATAATGGTGATGGATCGTTGACGGGCTTTTCCGAATGGGAATTGCTGGAACGGGACCTGCCTGGTGCGCCCAAGTATGTCAGCCCCGCTGAGAGTGCTTTAGAAGTTCCGCTGAATGCTCAATTAGACTGGGAAGCGGGTTTAGACCCCAACAGCGGCATCGGGACATGGGATGCCATTGGCGGTCATTATGTCTATCTGGGAACTCAACCCAATCAGATGGTTCTTCAGACCCCCGTGGCGTTGCCGGTTGCAACTACATCATACAGCCCGACGCTGGAAGCCAATACCACCTATTACTGGATGGTTGAGGAAGCCATTAAGAAAAACGGCGGCGGTGTTTATGCAGCCGGTGATCCGAACAACGTGGCTGGTCGCGTCTGGCGGTTCAACACCAAGACGACACTGGTTCTGGTCAATCCGGAATCCCCTGTGGATGCATTTGCGTTCGAGGGCGAGAGTGCAACCTTTAATGTCGAGGCCACAGACCCGCTCAATGGAACCATTACTTATCAGTGGTACTATGATCCGGATGCAGAGGTTGATGGCAATGAAGTTCAACTGCCTGAAGGCAGCAAGTATGAGGGTGTCAACACCGCCACACTCAAGGTGAACAATGTGGCTGAAGCGGATAAAGGAGCCTATTTGTGCGGCGTAGCCAATAGTACGCAGTTTGTTGTCTATTCCAAGACGGCCAATCTGTATGTCAAGAAGACCATGGCCCACTGGACCCTGGATGTCGCCAGTTATAATGGCACCAGCTATGCCGATGCGTCCGGGCAGGGAAATCATGCTGTTTTGGATGGTACACCGATCTTTGCCGATGGTATTGTCAACGGCGATAACAATGCAGGCGATGCCGTAGCCAATGGTGCGGTTAACACCTCCGATCCAAATAGTTGTGCCAGCGCAGGCGCCTTCAATCCGAGCGAAGAGACCGGTGCGTTCTCGATTTCGGCCTGGGTCAAGTTCCTCGATGTCGCGGGCAATGATTATGGCATGATTGCCGCCAAACGTGATGGCTGGGCTTCCGCGGATGAAAGCTACTGGCAATTCCTGGTGGTTCATGGAACCGGAGCGCTTCGGATGCAGTCTTTCCAGTTGACTTCGTTCGATACGCCGGCCAACCTGATTACGCAGGATGAATGGCATCATGCCGTGGTAACCTTTGATCGCAGTATCGCACGGATTTATGTTGACGGTTTACAGAGAGCCTTCACCGGCTTTACCCCAGCCAACAATCCGGCAGCGACCTTCTACATTGGTCGCAATGACAGTATTGGCGAACGGTTTGACGGCCTGCTGGACGATGTGAAGGCGTTCAACTATGCACTGACTGCCGAAGAAGTGGTTGACCTGTTCTACAAGGAAACCGGCACGAATGTCTGTATCTATGGCAATCCGACGGCTGACCTGAGCGGTGACTGCAAAGTAACCCTCGAAGACTTCTCCATCATGGCAGGCAACTGGCTTACTCATGGATTCTATCCTGAGATGACTATTGAATAAACAGAGTATTGCAGTTTGATATGTTAACATTGCAGACAAGCCGGGGGAAACCCCGGCTTGTTTACTCATATCACGGATGATGATGCAAGGGGACGGATAAAAATGAAAAAAAGAGCGTTTACACTGATTGAATTGCTGGTTGTAATTGCAATTATCGCATTATTGCTGGCAATTGTTGTTCCGGCGCTGGGAAGGGCCAAGGAACAGGCTAAAACCGTTCTTTGTCAGGCCCGTCTTAAACAATGGCATCCGATTGTGATGACCTTTACACTGGATAATAAAGGCAAATTCCCGGATGCCGATTTCAACAACGACAGAGCTGCCGATGGCCATGGTCACTGGTGGATTCAGGCACTGCGTCCTTACTATGATGATCCGGAAATTCGGTTATGCTCCAAGGCCACTGTACCGCCTCCGTCCCCGTTATGGACAGATTTACGCAAGCCCAATGAAGCCTGGGCTTCGCCGAATCCCGTACCGGGAGACGAACCGAGCATTATGGTGAATAAGACGGCCTGCATCCTCGGCAGCATTGGCCCGAATGGATGGCTGATTGACTCCAGCGATGGAACTTTTGGCAACAGCGGCGATGAGCGGTTCTGGAACAAAATCGAAAATTTGGGTCAGCCTTCAACCGTGCCGTTATTTCTGGATTGCTTCTGGGTGGACGGCTGGCCGAAAGATACGGATTCTCCACAGCCTGCGGTCGATTCTGTTGCAACATGGAATATTGATCAGAATCCCATGCAGCGTTTCTGTATCAACCGGCACAATGGCTATGTGAATGGTGTGTTTATGGATGGCACCGTCAAACGGATTGGTCTCAAGGGCCTGTGGCAATTAAAATGGCACAGGACATTCAATACCGGAAATACATGGACTCGTTCGACGGCCCCGTGGCCGGATTGGATGAAATCCATGAATGACAGTCATTAAGAAAACGAAAATAAAACAACGTAGAGGTCTGGCTTGATGTGGCATAATTAACTCTATCGTTGTATTCTATACCCAACGGGTATGATTATTCCGCGAGCAAAAGAAGCAAGTGGTTGATGCTACTGTACTTAGCCGCGACGAAATGGAAAATTTTAAGTAAGATCAGTATATAAGTCATGTAATTGTAATAGTATTTTAAGTTTGATTGAATCACTTACTTCTGGGGTGGATTATGGCATTAAGCAGTACGGCGATCGTATGGAATAAACGAGCATGGGTCTGTTTTTTGTGTGTTTTGGCAGGCGTGATCGTGTCGGATATTATTCCGGCAGAATGCATGAAATTGGCGATGGTATGCGCCGATATTCCTGCCGCGGATATCACGCGGCCCGGGGATACGATTATTGGTGTTCCAAATGATAGCGACTGGCCTTCTGCGGAAGCTCCCAGATATGCCATTGATGATAATGTCAATACGAAATACCTCCATCTTAAAGGTGAAACCCAGACGACGGGTTTTTGCGTTACGCCAACGGAATCCCATACCGTTGTAGTGGGTTTGACGTTTACGACGGCCAATGATGCCGAAAGCCGTGACCCCGTTAAGTATGAACTTTACGGCTCCAATACGACCATTACCGGGCCATATACTCTGATAGCCGCAGGCGATATTGTGGATTTTAATCAGTCGAAGGCCTGGCCTCGCTACACGAAAAATACGACACCTGTCCTGTTTTCAAATTCCGTCGCTTATAAACATTTCAAACTTGTCTTTCCGGCCGTCCGCAATCCATCCGGCGCCAACAGTATGCAGATTGCCGAGGTGGAACTGCTGGGCCAGCCGGGCGGGGAATGGCCTCCGGTCGTTGACGCCGGGGAGTCTCAGGTTCTGGTACAGCCCCAGACTCGAACGCAGCTTGCCGGCGATGTTCAGGTCTATGGGACGGTATCGGACCCTTATCAGTATCAATGGACGCTGACTGCTGCCCCGGACGGAGTTTCGATTGATGACCTGACTTTCGAACCGAATCAAAGCGTCCTGGATCCGATTGTGCAATTTCCTGCCGTTGCAGGCATGTATCAGTTGACTCTGACAGTGTTCAATTCAAGCCAATCGGTCTGGGACTCAGTCTATGTAATGATATCCGACTCGTTATGTCCTGTTGGGGATATGACCGGCGATTGTGCCGTCGATGTGGCGGATTTTTTAATCCTGGCACAATCCTGGCTGGATGCGGATATTCTGGCCGGGCGGCTGCCGGATTTGGACGGGAATGATGGTGTAACCCTGTCCGATATGGCGGTGTTGGCACAGTCATGGGACAAGCAGGGGCCGTCTGTGGTCATCAGTGAATTTATGGCACTGAATACGGCTAAATTACCTCTTCAGGCCGGACAAATCCTCGATGAGGATAATAATTCTTCCGACTGGATTGAATTATGTAACACCACCCCCTCGGCGATTAATCTGGGCGGCTGGTATTTGACCGATGACCCGGCCGACCTGACCCGCTGGGAAATCCCGGATTTAGTCCTGGACTCAGGAGCGTTTATCGTCATTTTTGCATCCGGCAAAGACAGACGAACCCCGGGTGAAATCCTGCATACCAATTTTTCACTGTCCTCCGGGTCGGGCTTTCTTGCTCTTGTCCTTCCGGACGGCAAAACCGTTGTCCACCACTATATGTATCCGGCTCAGTTTGGCAGTATCTCCTATGGATTGGCCAGCCCCACGGGTCTGACCTCGCAGGCCGTTGAGTTGATTGCGCCGGGTGCTGCGGCATACGCCAAAATCCCGACTGTCAATGACGCCGGGATTCCCTGGGCGGACAGCGATTATGTTCCGGACGGCTGGAAAGCGGGAACTACGGGTGTCGGGTATGAAACGCAATCCGGGTATGAATCGTTAATCGGACTCAATCTTCGACAGGAGATGTATGGAAAAAATGCGTCTGCTTATATACGCATTCCCTTCTGGGTGGACGACCTGACAGGCCTGCAGGACTTAAACCTGGAGATCATGTACGACGATGGATTTGTCGCTTATTTGAATACAGGCGCGGCGGTTGCTTCCGACAATGCGCCTGCGGTTCCAGTCTGGAATTCCCAGGCGAATACGGACCGTAATGATACACTGGCTGTGCGGTATGCGTCATTTGCGTTGTCGGACGAAGCGCTTGGGCGATTGCGCAAGGGCTGGAATGTGCTGTCCATTCAGGGACTGAATAAAGGTGCCAGCAGTTCTGATTTTCTGATATTGCCCAAGTTGTCTGCGGTGCGAGTACAGAATATATCCATGACATCCCTGCTGGAATCGTATTTCCAGATGCCCAGTCCCGGGAGTAAAAACAATCCCGGACAATTTAATCTTGGGCCGGCGATTCGCGACGTAACGCGTAATCCCGTCCCGCCGCTGGAATCGGAAACCCTGGTTATTTCAGCCGCGGTTACTGCGACTGCAAAGCCCATCCAGCAGGTCGAGTTGATTTACTGCATCGGATTCGGCAGCGAGATGACTGTGGCCATGAATGATGCCGGTCAGGGCGGAGATGTCATTGCCGGCGACGGCATCTTTTCCGGCGCCATCCCTGAATCGGCTTACCGTGCGGGTGATATGGTGCGATGGGCCGTCCGGGCGACCGATACCGCCGCTGTCCGGACACAGGAACCGGCGACGCTGTTTACCAGCGATGCACCGCGGTACTATGGGACGGTGATTGCGGACCCGTCCGTGCAGACCAATTTGCCTGTAATCCGGTATTTTGTTCAGGATACCGCCGCCGAAGCCACTGAAACCGGTACCCGCTGCTCGGTCTTTTTCCGTAATGAGTTTTATGACAATGTGCGTATTGAGCTGCGCGGGGGCAACTATACCAAAGGCCGCAAAATTCATTTCAATGACGGTTATCATTTTCTGTTTGATCCGAACTATGAACGGGTGGATGAGATTAATCTCAATGAGCAGGGGGCGGACCCGACCTATCTTCGTCCTTCCCTGGCGTTCAATACGTATGCCGCGGCGGGATTGCCGTGCAGCATTGTATTTCCCATGCGTGTGATCCGCAATAACGGCGATCCATTTATTCGTGTGTTTGTCGAGCAGCCGGACCGGCACCTGCTTCGACGGACCGGGCTGGATGACAATGGGGCCTTTTATAAAGTGTATTCCGATTTAAATGCCAATCTGTCCGGCGAGCAGGTGGAACGGAAAATTACACGGCTGCATGAGGACAACAGTGACTTGAAGGCACTGGCGGTCGGGATCGCCCCGGGCAGCCCCACGCGCGGCACATTTCTGTTTGATCATGTCAATCTCCCCGCGGTTATTACCTACCTGGCGGTCTGTACCCTGGTCCACGAAAATGACCATACCCACAAGAACTATTTTCTTTATCGCGACACAGAGGGTTCCGGGGAGTGGATGTTTATCCCGTGGGACAAGGACTTGACATTCGGGCTGAACCACGGTGTTTCCGGTATCACAGCCGCCCAGGACTGGCCCGGCGACGTTCGTTCGCCCAGCCACCCCTTCTTCGGCAGCCAGAATCACCAGAAAGTCGATTATCAATGGAATCGTCTTTTTGATGCGGTGTATGCGGATTCTGTTGCCCGGCAAATGTACCTGCGGCATCTGCGGACACTGATGGATACGTATCTGCAGCCTGCAGGAACGCCCGCTCAGCAGCAGTATTACGAAAAGCAAATGAATGAACTGGCGTCTCTGATGGCATACGAGGGATTGCCCAGCCTGGCCTCTGATTTGAATGCGATTCGGATCACCTATCTGCCGGTCCGCAGGACGCATTTATATGTCAATCACCTGCAGGGTTCATCCTGGCCGGATGAGCCTGCCGGAATTCCCGGTGCCCAGCCTCAGCAGGTTGATCTGCAAATCGGTGACATTGATTACAATCCGGCCTCGTGGAATCAGGATGAAGAATACATCCAGATTCTCAACCCCAACACCTTTGCGGCCGATATCAGCGGCTGGACGGTATCCGGCGGGGTTACACACACCTTTGCTCCCGGCACGGTCATTCCCGCCGGCGGTGCGATGTACCTGTCGCCCAATGCCAAAGCCTTCAGGGCGCGTGCCCTGTCTCCCAAAGGCGGACAGCACTTGTTTGTGCAGGGCGGGTATAAAGGGCACCTGTCCAGTTGGGGTGAAACTCTCGAAATCCGCGACACGGCTCAGCGACTGGCCGCATCCAAAACTTATCTCGGCAATCCGAGCGATGCCCAGCGCTATTTGCGTATTACGGAGCTGATGTATCATCCCGCCGACAATGCATCTTTGAACTATACCGCCGAAGACTATGAGTATATTGAACTCACCAATATTGGAACGCAACCTCTGCTGCTTAACGGCGTCAAATTTACCAAGGGCATTACTTATGAATTCCCGGACAATATGACACTGGAAGCCGGGCACTATCTGCTGCTGGTTAAAAATCCAGCGGCGTTTGCAGCCGGCTATACGGTCCCGGGAAATACGCTGATTCTTGGCGGCTATCTGGGTTCCCTGGCCAACAGCGGGGAGACAATCAGCCTGGATGACCAGACCAACAGCACGATTCTTGAATTCACGTATGACGATAAATGGTATGACATTACCGACGGCAAGGGGTTCTCGCTGGTCTTCTGCGGTGATTTGAATGGCCTTCCGGAAACGTGGGACAATAAACCTTCGTGGCGGGCAAGCACCCTACTGGGCGGCTCTCCCGGGCTGGCCGAGCAGGGGCTGGCCACTGACAGTATTGTATTCAATGAAATCCTGGCTCATTCCCATGCCAGCCAGCCCGACTGGATTGAACTATCTAACAAAACCGACCAGGATATCAACATCGGCGGCTGGTTCCTTACTGATGACAGTACGGACATGAATACCATCCGCAAATATGAGATACCGGCCGGCACCATCCTTCATGGCGGCAGTTATCTGGTTTTCTATCAGGATACCTCGTTTGGCAGCCTATCGCAGCCGACTGAAAAACGCTTTGCACTTAGCGAAGCAGGTGAAACGGTTTATCTGTATTCCGGTGAAAATGGTGAGGTGACTGGCTACTATCTAACCCGGCAAAAATTCGATGCATCCGAAACGGGGATTTCTTTTGGCCGATATGAAAAAGCCGCTTTGACCAACGGATATGATTTTGTCCGAATGCAGACTCCTACACCGCAGCAGCCCAACAGCAGCCCTCTGGTCGCCCCGCTGGTTATCACCGAGATAATGTATAATCCGGTGCAGGGAGCCGACTATGAATATCTGGAGCTGTATAACCGTTCTTCTGGGGCGGTGTCTCTGATGGCCACGGTTTCGACGGAAAATCCCCAGGGAGTCTTTCATTCACAGGATTTGCCCTGGGCAATTGATGGTATTGGGTATGCATTCCCATCCGGTATTACGGTTATGCCAGGCGAATATGTCATTGTTGCCAAAAATCCTTCGTTGTTCAGCAGTGTCTATGGTTCTATCCTGCCCGCCGGGACGCGCGTGTTTGGTCCCTATGCCGGAAAGCTGGATAATAATGGTGAAGAAATCGCCATACAGATCCCGGGCGACCAGGAATGGAATAAGGCACGGATTTATATCCCTGTCGAAACCATTGATTATATGGATTCAGCGCCCTGGCCGACAGGTCCTAACGGCGGGGGGCAATCTCTGCAGCGGGCCGATAAAAATACGTATTCCAGCGACCCTGAAATCTGGGTCGGGCTGGCACCCCAACCGGGAAAATAAAAGAAATAAATTTCATTTCGAATTCATCTGGACTGTCAACGGATGCCTCAAAATCTATTGTTTGAGAAATCATTCGTTGACAGATAATTCGCGTGTTTTTACCGGACAAATGACGTAAAATAGGAACAGATATCCATCTAAAAAGACCATGTATGTCTTGATATGAATGAGCTGCTATTGAAAATGCGTTGAATTAAAATCCCCATTTTGGTATAATCCCTTTCTGGATATTTCATTTTTTATGGGGATAACAAATGAGCAAAAGAAATCGAATCTCAAACAGTGGTCAAAGTTGTTGGCGTAATTGCCGGGCAATTGCTTCCATTGCTCACGACAATTGGAATGACGAAAAAACAAATAAAACATTATTGTTGAAGGGAGGTTTTATGAACAAGTTGTTTTTAGCACTCGTGATTGGAATGGTGGCCTTTTTATCCACCACATCGCAGGCTGCGGCATATAGCGGCGGCAGTGGAACGGAAGGGGATCCCTATCAGATTGTGACTGCTGATGATATGAATACCATCGGCCTTAACTCCGCTGACTGGGATAAGTATTTCATCCTGATGGCCGATATTGATATGTCCGCTTACACGGGCACGCAATATAACATTATCGGCAATGCGGCTACAAAGTTCACCGGCGAATTTGATGGAAACGGTCATATCATCCGGAATCTGACTTATTCCACAAACAGCGGGGTGCTGTATGTGGGTCTGTTTGGTTATACAGATGATGCCAGAATCGCCAATCTTGGCCTGGAAAACATCTCTATTGCAGTTCCCCATGCAACCAGTAGTTATGTCGGTGGTCTGGTGGGATGGAATGAGATTGGAACGATCATTATCGGTTGCTATACAACCGGTTCCATTCAGGGCGCATACAATGTCGGCGGTCTGGTGGGTTACAACCTTGGCGGTTCGCTGGTTGCCTGCTATTCCAGTTGTACGGCCAATGGTCTGGAAAATATCGGCGGTCTGGTGGGTTATAACACCGGTGTAATCACCACCTGCTATGCAAGAGGTGCGGTCAGCGGAATGACATCTGCCGGCGGTCTGGTGGGCGGTCAAGCTGGAAGTACGGTCAATAGTGGTTTTTGGGATACTCAGGCCTCGGGTCAGGCAGTCAGTGCCGGCGGTATGGGCAAGACGTCGATTGAGATGAAATCTCGCGCTATGTTTATTGCTGCCAACTGGGACTTTGTCGGCGAAACAGCCAATGGCGCCAATGATTTCTGGAGGATGTCGCCTGCGACGCATTATCCTGTCCTGAGCTGGCAGAAAGTGGTTGTATATCCTGACTTTAACGGTGACGGCAAAAACGATATGTTATGGCGTAATGTGAATACGGGCGTATTTCTGTTTACTCTGATGGATGGTCTGACCATAGGAGTAACCCGAAATCTTGGCGG
>DLFY01000205.1:236-6299 GCA_002482415.1 Phycisphaerales bacterium UBA7708 | reverse complement strand
TCCGGATGGATTGAAGGGGCCAGCCCCAATACGGCCCTGCAGTTCCATGGTATTGAAGTCGTGGACACCGTCTCTGTGGGAAATCCTGTTCAGGTGAATATTGATCCTAATGTTCTGCTGCTCAATGATCCCAACTTTGCCGATTTGCAGTATGAAATTACCACCGCCGCATGGATTAAGGTGGATAAATTTGATGCGGCATGGCCCTGGGATGCCATTCTGAGCAAGGGGGATCATTCCTGGAGGCTGTCACGAGTCAATCAGAATGATACGGTCGGCTTTTTCTGCAATCGCACAGGAGCGGCGACCGCCAGGGCCGAAGGCACCATCAGTATTAATGATGGACAATGGCACCATGTGGCAGGCACTTATGATGGACACACCATCAAGCTCTATGTCGATGGTATTCTGAATGTTACCGGAGATGGAACCGGGCCGATCGCCCTCGATACTGCCCCTATTATGATCGGCGGCAATGCCGACATCGCCAATAACTATCGCACCTGGAATGGCATCATTGACGATGTCCGCGTCTACACCTATGCACTGGGCGACGCGGACATAGCGGCTCTGGCTCAGGAGGGTGTGAACCTCGTGCCCTATGTCAATGCCGGCCCGGATATCACCTTCCCGCTTCAGAATCGAGAGCTTGTTCTTGATGCCGCACTGATCGACGATGGAAAACCCGAAGCGGCCCAGGTGAGCTGGTCTGTCATTCAGGCCATTCCCGCCGAAGCCCAGGTGACCTTCGTCACGGAATCCACGCGGCTGGACCCGACGATTTCCTTCACGATGGCGGGAACCTATACTCTTCAGATTACGGCCGACGACGGCATGGCGGAGGACTCGGATACGATTACCATTATCGTGACCAGCCCGACGTGCGAAGATGTCATTGCGGACGGCCTGACGATGCCGGTCGATGTCAGCGGGCCGGAAGGGGGGCCTGACTGCAAGGTGGACCTGTATGACCTGGCCGAATTTGTCCGGTATTGGACCAAATGCAATGACCCGTCGATTCCGGGTTGTGATTTCCCGTATTAATGATGTGACCTGGCAGTAAACAATAGTCCGGACGCAATTGCCTTTTCGTTGCGTCCGGACTTTCTGTGTCGAGTAACTGGAATAGCACGATTTCCGGGGTGACAAGTGAAAAAAACGGCATATAAACGACACCTTGTAACTACTTTCCTGCCTATTTTCATTGCAGGATTTGCTGCGATACCAAGTCCTCACCCCCTTTGGGCCCAGGATACCATATTCAGCCTGGACATGAATGATCGTCTGGAAAATACTGCAGCCCAGACGGAACAGGGTTTTACTGCTTTTACGCTGGCCGGCAATCCCGCGACAATCAATGGCGTGACCGTCCTGTTTGAAGGGACGCTCGATGACCGGCGCCGAACCGATCCAACCGGTATGGCGTATGAACAGGTTTTGCGTGACTTTATTTTCGGCAGCAGTTCCGATGTTCAAATTCACATTTCCGGCCTTCCGGCCAATACGGCCTATACGGTCATCATGTATGCCTATGACACAGACAGCAATACACCCCGTCATGCGGTATGGACCGCCAACGGGCAGCCGTTGTTTGAAACCCTGTTTGATGGGGCCATCGCGCCCGCGTCGGCACAGGACTGCAGATATTCCGGCCTGGCCGTCAGCGATGCTCAGGGCCGAATACTGCTGCAAGGCGTCAAAGGGTCCGGTCAGGCGCCGGCCCAGTCGCATTATTGCTTCATTAACGCACTGATTCTTGAAATTCAAGATTCCTGCTATAACGCTGCGCCCCGGATTCAGGCCCCGGATACCATGATAGCCCGGGTCAATACGTCGGTGCTGATGGATATCACCGTCACCGATGACGGCAGGCCCTATGAGGAAGGATGCAATCCAGCCAATCCATCCCTTGGCGATCCGTACGGACTGTTCTTTCAATGGATTCAGACCAGCGGCCCGGCCCCCATAACCTTTTCTCCCGCTTCGGCGGACAGTGAAGACATCACCGCAGTTTTTACGCTGCCGGGGACGTATGAATTGAAGGTGCAGGTTTCAGACGGTCCCTGGGCCGGCGGCCCGGCAGATGCAAAGATGTCCGAGCATACCATAATCATTCATGTTCCTGTGCCGCTATACGGCGATATCAACGGCGATGGGAGGGTGGGCCTTGAAGACCTGCAGATTTTTGCAGACCAATGGCTCAGTACCCCTGATTGTCTCCAGCAGCAATTCTGTGCCGACCTGGATGTCAGCGGTCATGTGGGAGAAAAAGATTTCGCAATGCTGTCGGGAAACTGGCTGGTTGACCATGTCCGGGTTGTAATCAATGAATTCGCTGCTTCCAACCGCGTGTCATTTCCCGACGGGGACGGCAACAGCTCCGACTGGATTGAGTTATTCAATCCCGATACTGAACCGGTCTCGCTGGCCGGCTGGTATCTGACCGATGACCCGGATAACCTGAAGAAATGGCCATTCCCGCCGCAAACAGTGCTCAACGGCGAGCACTATATGGTGGTTTTTGCTTCCGACCAGCCCACCGATAACTATGTGGATGCCAAGGGCTATCTGCATACCAGCTTTGCCCTCGAGCGGGACGGCGAGTACCTGGCCCTGGTGTCGCCCGATGGGCGTATCGCACACGACTACCGGCCTGGCTATCCGGTTCAGGAGACGGATATTTCTTACGGCATGTGGTTCAGTGTCCCCCGGTATTTTGCCTTGCCGACGCCCGGCGCGGCCAACCAGCAGGCGTTTGCTGGATTTGCAGACAAGACTTCGCACAATTATAAAAGAGGATTTTACACGCAGCCGGTTGATTTGCAGATTATCAGTGACACGCCCGGCGCCGTGATTCATTATACCCTCGATGGTTCCGAACCCGATGAGCAGAATGGACTACTATATGATCCAAATGTTCCTGTGCCCATCACGGCGACCACCACGGTTCGTTCCGTTGCTTTTAAACCCGGTTATCATCCCTCGCGCGTGACCACACACACCTATATTTTCGTGGACGATGTTGCCGCTCAGCCATCCAATCCGTCCGGCTGGCCCGCTGACTGGGGCTACAGTTCCGATGCGGGCGCGATTGTTCCGGCCGATTATGAAATGGACCCGCGTGTCGTCCAGAGTACTCTGCCCGGCTATTCGGTACAGGAGGCCCTGCTCGACATTCCCACTATCTCTATTTCCATGAAGCCCGATGAGTTCATCAGCGATACCAGCGGCATCTATGCCAATCCGCTGGACCGCTGGGAGCGCAAGTGTTCGGTGGAATATATCCTCCCGGACGGCGCCGATGGTTTTCAGGAGGACTGCAAGATTGAAGTGCACGGTAATGCCAGCCGCCGTCCCGCCCGGATGCAGAAACATTCCCTGCGACTGACATTTACCTCGTTATACGGCTCTTCCAAACTGAATTATCCGTTGTTTCCCGAATCGGACGTAGAGGAATTTAATCAGCTTGTGTTAAGGGCCTGTTTTACCGATTCATGGGGACTGGTTTCCTGGGCACCCGCCCGTTATCGCCCCAATGATTCGATGTACATTCGGGATATCTGGATGAAACAGAGTCTGGCGGATATGGGCCAGCCCTCAAGCACCGGTTCCTTTGTCCATCTCTATGTCAATGGGCTTTATTTCGGTCTGCACAATCTTTCCGAACGACTGGCCCCGGATTTCTTTGCCGACCATCTGGGCGGCAATAAGGACGACTGGCAGATCAATGAAGACTTCGCCGCACCGCCGGCGCGATGGAACACCATGATGTCTGTTGATCCCTCGACGGCGGTCGGGTATGCCCAGATGCAAAATTATCTCGATGTGGAGAATTTTGCCGATTATATCCTGCTGCATCTTTATGCCGACGCCGAGGACTGGCCGCATCATAATGGGTATGCCGCAGCCAATCCCGTCAGCGGCGATGGAAAGTTTCGCTTCTTCGTCTGGGACCAGGAAATCGTCCTGGATTATCATGGGCGTGCCGCCGAACGCATCAACAGCACCGGCGGGGCCGGCACCCTGTTTCAGAAAATGCGGACCAGCGACGAATTCCGGCTGCTCTTTGCCGACCGGGTTTTCCGGCATTGCTTTTATGACGGCGCCCTGAGTATGGCTGCTTCTCAGGATCGCTTTCTGGGACTGGCCAACAGGATCGATAAAGCGATTGTCGCCGAAAGTGCCCGCTGGGGGGATACCCAGATGAAAACACCCTATGGCAATGTTATCGAACAGCCCAGTCCTCTGGACAATTACAATCATCAGAATTATCCCGCTGCCCCTCACGGACCCGATTATTACTTCACCCGCGAAGGCTCCTGGCTCATCGAGCGGGATAATGTGATCAATCACTATATCCCCGACATACACAATACCGGCAATGCTTACGCCCTGATTCATCTTCTTCGTGCCAATGGGCTTTATCCGGCTATCGACCCGCCGGTGTTTCTGATCAATGGAATTGCTCTGCATGGAGGATACATCGCTTCGGCAGATGCCTTGGCCATGAACAATCCCGGGGGGGCGGGAACCATCTACTACACTGTGGACGGCAATGATCCCCGCGTGCCGGGAATCTCACTGCCGGGTTCGAGCATCGTATTGGTCCCTGAATCAAGCCCAAAACAGATATGGGTCGGATCTGCTCCGGCATCCGCATGGACCGGCGGCAGCGAGCCTTTCGATGATTCAAGCTGGACGCATGGTGTTTATGTGGACGGCAAAACCGGCGGTGTTGGTTACGATACAGAAACTCAGTATATTCCCTGGATCAGCTATAATGTCAAGAGTCAGATGTTGAATACCTCCAGGTATGCCTATATTCGCATTCCCTTTATCGCAGATACTGCGCAACTGGCCGGGGTGTCTTCCCTGAAACTGCGGATGCGGTATGACGATGGTTTTGTTGCCTATCTCAATGGCCAGGAAATTGCCAGAAGCCCCGGAATCACTGAAAATCCATGGGCTGCGACGTCTCATGAGACCACGGCTTTCGAGGAATTTTCTGTGACGCAGCACCAAGGCAAAATTAAAGACGGACAGAACATCCTTGCGATCTTCGGTATCAACGCCACCACAACGAGCACCGATTTTATTATCTCCGCAGAACTCGTCGCCGGTGTTGATAACTCCATCCCGCCCGATGTTGCACCAACCGCCAGGGTGTACACGGCTGGGATTCCCTTGCCGCACAGTACTCCTGTGAAAGCCCGGATTCGAAATGCCGGCGTCTGGTCGGCCCTGCATGAGGCCGTGTTTGCAGTGGGGCCGGTCAGGGACAATCTTCGCATTACCGAATTGATGTATCACCCGTCGGACCCGAATGAGGAGTTTATCGAACTGCTCAATATCGGGGCCGAATCCATCAATCTGAATCTGGTTCGGTTCGACCAGGGGGTTAACGTCCAGTTTACCCCTGTCGATGTGGCCCCCGGCCAGCACATTGTTCTGGTCAGGAATGAACAGCAATTCCGCCAGCGATATCCGGACTTTACCGGCATCATCGCGGCCGAGTATTCGGGTTCTCTGGATAATGCCGGGGAACAACTCCGTCTGCTGGATGCACTCGGCAGTACGATTCAGGCGTTTGCTTTTAAAGATAGTTGGTATCCGGTAACCGACGGGGAAGGATTTTCCCTGACTATTCGAAATCCATATGATCCGGATATGAGTCTCTGGAACAGCAAGGCCGGCTGGCGTCCCAGTGCGAGGTTGGGCGGTTCGCCGGGCTATGACGACAGTAATATCCTGCCGCCTCCGGGCAGCATTGTCATCAACGAGGTTCTGGCACATTCGCATTCGAATAGTCCGGACTGGATCGAATTGTATAACACCACGGATATGCCCATTCCTATTGGCGGCTGGTACCTGTCCGATGATGACAGCGAAGCCAATCGAACCAAATACCAGATCGAAGAAGGGACCATTCTGGGCGGGCATGAATACCTGGTTTTTTATGAAGACAGCCATTTTGGCCCGACAGCCACGGGGCCGGGAATTCGCCATGTGCCGTTCAGTCTTAGTGAGGGAGGAGAACTGGTGCATCTGCAAAGCGCTGCGGAT
>DLFY01000205.1:0-198 GCA_002482415.1 Phycisphaerales bacterium UBA7708 | reverse complement strand
CGGGATTACGTTCGGACGCTATGAGAAAGCCAGTTTATCGGGCGGATACGATTTTGTTCTGATGGCCGCAAGCACTGAAAATCAGCCCAACAGCGGCCCTCTTGTCGGCCCGGTTATTATATCAGAGATTATGTATCGGCCCGGTTCGACCAACGGCGGCGGAGAATTTATTGAGCTGCATAATCGGACGGACCAGCC
>DLFY01000182.1:12017-17430 GCA_002482415.1 Phycisphaerales bacterium UBA7708 | reverse complement strand
AAAGATGACATAGTCGCCGGGGCCAAAGCTGACGGACTTGCCGGCGGCAGGGCGGTCGCAGATGGTGCCCTTCCCTTCGAGAATCAGGCATTTTTCGGTCTCATTATATTCCCAGTCGAACTTGTCGGCCTTGTGGGTCCAGATCGGCCAGGCTGCGGCCTGCTGACTCTCGGCGACAGTGGGTTTTCGAATGATAATATCACTGACTGTGGGCATTGCGGTTCCTTCCAATATTTTGAAAATTTTCTTCCGTTTTTCGAATTGTACGATGTACAATGGAAAATGTAAATTTTAAAAATCGTATCCTACACAAGTACGACAGATCAGAAAGAATGGTTTGTGAAAGGGGTGGTTTATGAAAGGGCAGCTTTTTGTGGGGGTGACGTTTCTGGTTTTGATTTTTCTGATTGCGGGGCAGTATTATGAAATACATCATCTGCGGGTAGCCAACCAGACCTTTCGACAGCATACCCGGGTCATTGATGTCGAAACCTATGCCGCAGGGATGACAGAGGCGGTCGATCAGCAGAATCATGAGCTGACGGAAATGCTTTCACAGACACTTTGGGCGACGCGTCGGCTTGGGGCCTGCATCCAGGCATTGGAGCTGCAGCATCAGATTGCTCCGCCATTTCAAGATGATATGTCATTCAATTACATATCTCCACGGCACTCCATTTATTCGGCCTGGAAACCTCCCGTATTCGACCAAACAGACTCGACCTTTGTCAACGTGCCTTCCATGGATCCGATGTTCTTGATGCCGGGACAGCCGTTTCAAAATGAAACTCCGCTTGTGTTTTATGAATCGTATCAGCCGCACGATCCAAATTCTTTATATTATGTCGCTCAATTCGGCGGCGGAGAAAACACCCTGGATTATTTATTAGCCTGCCTGAAGCTCAATACCAATTCACTGAATATGCTGAACAGTGAGTATCGCAAACTCATCCAGCAGTATGATGCACGGATCAGGGTCTTGTATAATACGCTGAAGGAAAAGAAGCTGCTTGGTGAGCCGGAGAATCCGCCTGCTATGATGGGTCCTGTATTTTAGACGGGAGATCATATCACTCCCTATACTCTGAATACCCTGTTTAATCCTTGTGTAAAGGCTCTTTATCGTTTAGAACGCTTATTTCAATACGATTGGATTCGTCCAGGCATGTCTGCCTTCGGCATCGATGACTTCAGCCCTGACAAATGTGCAATTGTCCGGCAGCTTCCATTGGGCAACAGTCAGCGGTTTGCCGTCTTTTGCGTTGACCACCAAACCATAAGAGCCCTGTCCGCCAAAGCAAATCTTAGCGGCGGGAGAACATTTTACTTTTACAATACCCTCTTCCACCCGGTACTCTTCGATTGTCGGTCCGCATGAAGCATAATAGCATCCTGACTTCAGCGCTTCCATGATTGCTTTGGCCGTCAGCTCTTTGGCTTTAATCATCGTCCACCCCAGATTGATGTTTTCGCTCTTGTGCACATCATCGGTTGCGACGGCAGGCAGTATCATTCCCTTGCCCAGAAGCTGATCCCAGTGAACGCTGCCGTATCCTTTGGCGATGGACACTTCACAAACGCCGTTGTAAACCTCTATCCCAATATAGCCTTCCACCGACAGCAGGTTGTCAATTGTATGGCCCAGCCAATATGGATGAGCATAAATCACACCGCCGCCGGCAGCATTGACCATGTCGATAACGTGCTGAGCGTCGAGGTTTTTTTGAATCTCAAATCCTTCCGGCAGATTCAAGCATACGAAATGATTGCCCTGGGGGTGAGCTTCCATGCCGTTGATGACCAGAAAGGTATCATCCGACAGCCCCGCAATCGGATTGGTTTTCCAGTGGTCGGTGATGGCAACGACATCATAGCCTTTCTGGCGGTATTGTTTCATACGCTCCGGCACCGTCACATCGCCATCGGAGGTCGTACTATGGACATGCAGTGCGGTCTTATACCACTGGCCCTCCTGCAGGAACGGATTGACCAGTTCGGCGGCCGAAGCCATTGCCGTGAATAGAATTACCATGAAAGCAAAAATACAAAATGACGAATCCTTATTCTTCATTGCAAAATCATTCTGCTTCATCCCTATGTGTCCTTTCTTCGAATAGTTGCAGGAAATCAATTCACACCCTATCGTTTTGAGTTTAAGTATTATCCCGGCCAGGTCAAAAGTGCGACATATAATGACTCCACAGATTTTATCGTATCCGTTTCAATTCTTTTTTGCACGCATTTATCCGGAAAAAACCGGATTTCTATTTATTTCCAGCCAGAATATTTAATTCCTTAATAGTTTATGATATAGTATGGTCAGTCGGCGGCGTGCCGGTGAGGAATACTATCTTTCTGAACAAGAGTTTATGGAACAAAAACAATTTGATGATCTGGTACAGTGGTTTGGCGGTTATATCCAGCGCTATTTCAGCCTTGATGGCGATACGTATCTGAACAATAATCTGCACTTAAAGGAATGTCATACACACCGGGTCTGCGGCGAGACTCGTCTGCTGGCCAAAGCCCTGAAGCTGGATGCCAACGATACGCGGATTGCCGAGACGGTCGCCCTGCTGCATGATGTCGGGCGGTTTGAGCAATTCAAGAAGTACCGCACGTATAAAGATTCCACCAGCGAGGACCATTCGGTCATCGGCCTGCGGATTATCCGGCAGGAACGCATCCTGGAAGCACTGGATGCTCACGAACGACACTGGATCGAGCGGGCGGTGGATTATCACAATAAAATGGCACTGCCGGCCGGACTGGACGAGAAAACCGCACTGTTCAGTAAAATCATCCGCGATACGGACAAGCTGGATATCTATTACATCGCGATGGAAAATTTCCGGCAATATCATGAGAATCCCTGCACTTTCCAACTGGAAATCGAATTTCCCGATGAGCCGTGCTGCTCGCCGGAGATTCTGGACGCGGTCGAACATGGACGGCTGGTCGATTATCGTTTGCTGCGGACGATGAACGATGTCAAGCTGCTGGAGCTTGACTGGGCGTATGATATCTATTTTGGAGCGACGCTGCGACGCATTGTGGAGCTGGGGTATCTCAAACAGATTATTGCCTGGCTGCCGGATACCAAAGAAGTGAAGCGGGCAACTCAGGCGGTGATGCGGTATGTGGACAATCGCATCAACCAGCCGGATACGTAATCGACCGGCTCAAAAGATTGTCTTGTTTATGCATCGAAAATATACAAGACACTTGATGTGTAGAATAATTTTGTTGCATTTTTATTGACATACTATATATTGGGTTTAATAATGTGCCTGACTACATATTGATACCCACAAGGTGAAGCCGTGAGATGTCCATACTGCAAGGAAGACAAAGATAAGGTCATAGACTCCCGTTCGAGTGACGGCGGGCGGATTATTCGCCGCCGGCGGCATTGCCTTGTATGCAAGCGACGATTTACCACCTATGAAAAAATCGGGGAAAGCGTCAAGTTGAGCGTCATTAAAAAAGACGGCACCCGGGTCCCCTATGAGCGAAGTAAAGTAATCTCAGGCCTGCAGAAGGCCTGCTATAAACGTCCGGTTTCGGCTGAGAAGATTCAGGAAATTGCCGACATTATCGAGGAAGATATCTTCCGCAATTTTGACAAAGAAGTGTCGTCCCGGTTTCTCGGCGAATGTGCGATGCGTCATTTACGATCGGTCGATAAGGTTGCTTATATTCGTTTTGCCAGTGTATATCGAGATTTTACCGACGCCGGCGCACTGATTGATGAAGTTCGCCAGGCCATCCTTGAGCCCGACATCCCCGACCAGCCCAGCTTATTCAGCGGCGTCCCTGAAGAAGAATAATGGTATAAACCAGGTCTGATTGCGCAGGTCAGGCCCGGCGGCAAGGCAACAGCTCTCCGCTACGCAGCAGCCACGACGGATACGACGGTTCAGAATGCGGATGCCGCCCGAATTCACGGAGGATTATCTATGAAAATCGAAGTGCTGAAAGCCGATGGCACGGTCGAACCTTATCTGCATACGAAGGTGCTGGGGACTTTCCATAATGTCCTGTCGGCGGTTCAGGAGCACGACCTGACCGTTGTCGAGCAGATGGCTGAGGCGATTACATTCTATCTGTATCGTACGGAAAATGCTGCGACGATATCTTCCGACCAGATTCATCTGATGATTCAATCGGTTCTGGCCTCCACGGGATTTGCCCATGCTGCGGATGCACTGAATGAGCACCGCCTCCAGCGCAAACTCCAGCGCAAGCGGATTCAGGTGGTCAAGATGGTTCCGGATTTTGGCGAGGATGAGCCGCATTATTCACCGTGGAACAAGGCGCGGATAGTCAGNNTGGATCGTCTAACGGCCCGGGCCATTGCCGGGGCGGTGGAAGAAAAGATTTTGAAAATGGGTGTGCTTCGCGTTCGCAGCAGCCTGGTGCGGGAACTTGTGATTGAAGATACCGATGCCATTTTACGTGCGGAAAAGCAATTGCAGACGGTGTTGTAACCTGTGCAGCAGCAGGGGATTACTGTTTTGTGAAACAGGTATTATTTGACCGGGAAATACGTCCCCAGCCCGACCATCAGCATCCGGACGCCAATTGCGGCAAGAAAGACCAGCATCACCTTGGACACTGCGGTAATAACCAGCCTGCCGACCAGCCGATTGATTTGCTCGACATAATACATCACCACACGAAACAGAATCAGCACCACTGCCACGGCGATCATTGCCGCCAGCGGCCCCTGTTGTGGATTTTTCCAAATCATCAGTGTTGTGACAATCGCACCGGGTCCGGCCAGCAGGGGGCAGCCCAGCGGCACACAGCCGACCTCATCGGCAGACAGGGTATCATCGGCAGTCTTGGGGCGCCGTTGTGAACCAAAGACCAGGTCATCAATCGCCATAATGACCAGCAGAATGCCGCCGGCGATCTGTAAGTCTGCAATCTGTATCCCGAATATCCTGTGCAGGACGACGTCGCCGGTAAATGAAAACAATAGCAGGATTCCCATCGCTACAGCAACCGAAATGGTAAAGGCCCGCTGACGTTTTTCCTGCGGTACCCCGCTTGTAACGCTCAGAAAGACCGGAATATTCCCAATAGGATCCACAATTACAAACAGGGCGATAATTGCTTCCAATAGGTGCAGCAGGTCCATATTATTTTCCTATGAATCAGCATTAAGAAATTAATCGGTCTTTTTAGTTTCCGCGGATGCCGCAGGCTCAGCAGCTTTGGCAGGGGTGGCAGGAGGAGCGACTTCGGCGGGCTTCATCGCGGCAACTTTGGCCGACAGTTCATCCAGTTTCTTTTCGATGCGGTCCAGCCGAACCAGAATATCGCGGTTATTGGCGGTCATCCCGTTAAGCTGATTCTGCACCAGCGACAGGTATTGGTCGCTGAGCCGCTCATAGGCCTCGATCAT
>DLFY01000182.1:11237-11993 GCA_002482415.1 Phycisphaerales bacterium UBA7708 | reverse complement strand
GGTGCCACGTTCGGCAATTGTGGATGCAATAAATACAAAACCAACCAGCAGGGCACCGATTCCCGCGATTATCAGACGATGTTTCCGGCTTTTCATAGGTCAATTCCTTGCAAATGCGTAATTTGGGCTTTGATTCCTTATTATATCGGCTGAAAAACCCACCCACCACAAGAAATTATGGACTGTTGAAAACAACAACGCTCTGTGGTACAAACAGGCTCAGGAGTACGACAGCATGGCGATACAATTTATCCTCGGTACAAGCGGTTCCGGCAAGACACGATGGTGCATTGACGCCATCGCGGAGGCGCTGCGTCAACCCGACGACCGGCCGCTGGTATTTCTTGTGCCCGAACAGGCGACATTTCAGGTGGAGCGGGCGATTTTGTCCTGTCCGGGTATTGCCGGGTACAATCGGCTCAATGTCCTGTCATTTAACCGCCTGCAATTCTGGCTGTGCAAAACCGATGCTTCCGGGGAGCTGTCCATGCTGGGCCGGCAGATGCTGGTGCGACAGGCACNNCACTGTCGGTATGCTCCGGGCGACTAACCCTGCTTGGGGACAGTGCCGCTTCGGCGGGCATGGCGGCGGCGACGGCGGAGCTGATTGGCCGGCTGCACGAAGACAACTGCGACCCGGATTACCTGGCCGATGTCGCCCGACGGATGCTGGATAAAGACCCCGCCAGCCTGAGCGGGCGAAAATTCGCCGATATTGCCGCAGTGTTCAAAACCTATATCGAGCTGCTGAACAGG
>DLFY01000182.1:322-11212 GCA_002482415.1 Phycisphaerales bacterium UBA7708 | reverse complement strand
TACGGTGCTGACTCACGCGCGGATGCATGTTAAAGAGTCTCCGTTTTTGAATCATGCCCGGCTGTGGGTCGATGGCTTTTCGGGCTTTACCCTCCAGCAGCGCGATGTGCTGTTCGAAATGCTGTCGGTCTGTTCGGAGGCATCGATAGCGTTGTGTCTTGATCCGCAGGCGTTTGATTTGAATCTGACCGACGCCGAACAGCTTGATCCGTCCTCCCTGTTCGCCCCGACTGAGCGAACGTTTGTGGATTTGCTGACGATTCTCCGTCATCAGAAGATGCCGATGAGCGAGCCGGTTGCACTGACACAGCATCCGCGATTTAAAACGGCCCCGGCGCTGGCTCAGATTGAAAACCAGTATTTTGCCGCCGGCGCTCCGCAGCCTGTCAGCAGCGGGGGAGCTGTGGAACTTTGCGGCTGCAGCGATGCGCGGGCGGAAGCATTCTTGGCTGCAGGTACGATTCGACGGCTGGTGCGGGAAGGTCGGTATCGTTATCGTGACCTGGCCGTGATTGTCCCGCAGATGGATTTGTATGCCCATTACCTCACGGCGGCGTTTGAACAATATCAGATTCCGTTTTTTCTGGATCGTCCGCAGACACTGCGGCACCATCCGCTGATGGAATTACTGACGGCGGCGCTGACGGCGATTCAGGAGGATTTTGCCGCCCCGCGAATGACGACCCTGTTGAAGACCGAACTGAACGGCCTGGATTTTCGCGACGCCGACCTGCTCGATAATGCATGCCGGGCGTTCGGGGTTGGCCCTGCGGATTGGCTGTCAGAAAAACCGTGGGAACTGGGCGATGATGATCCCCTGTATGATGCTGCGCGAATTCATGCGATACGAAAGCAGTTGTTCGACCCGCTGGGCCGACTGTCACAGCAGTTGGGCGGCACAATTTCCGCGGTGCAATGCTGTCAGGCGGTGTATGATTATCTCGAATCGCTGCATGTCCGGCAATGGCTGACCTGCCAGGCACAGGATGATCCGCAGGATACCGCCGCTCATCGACGCGTGTGGAAAAAAATCAATGACGTGTTTGACGAACTGCAGCGGATTTTTGCCGGGCTGGTCCTGCCGACCCGGGAATGGCTGGCCATCCTGCTGGAGGCTCTCGGCACGCTGACGCTCAAGCAGATTCCCGCCACCTTAGACCAGGTGCTCATCGGCTCCATCGAGCGCAGCCGTCACCCCGATATTAAAGTTGCATTTCTCATCGGCGCCACCGGCAAGCTGTTTCCGATGCCGCTTGCAGCCGATGTCATTCTGACCGAGCAGGATGCCAAAGCCGCCGCCAGAGAAGACCTGCACCTGACTCAGCGAACCGAACAGGCTCTTGAAGCCCGGCGTTACCTGGCGTATATCGCCCTGACTCGTGCCTCGGATAAGCTGTATATCACGTATCCGCTGCTGGATGAAAATGCCGCGCCGAATACCCCCTGGCCGGGATTGCAAAGACTGTGTTCGCTGTTTACCGATGTGCGGGTGCAATACGGCGACGCGCAAGACCCATCCGCCCCGCTGAAAGAATCGCCCGCTGCGATGACGCAATGGCTGTGTGCCGCACTGGGTGCCGACAGCAGCCAGGACGATGCAGCCAAAGACCAATGCCGCGATGTGCTTTCGTTGTGTAAATTCACCGACCAGCCCGTTCTGCAAACAATGGCCGCCGAGGTGGAATATGCCCTGGCGTTTCGCAATGCTGCCGAACTGGATCCGGCCATTGCAAAGACCTTGTTTACATGGCCGATGACTGCTTCGGAAACACGACTGACGACCTTTGCGGCCTGCCCCTATAAGCATTTTGCGCGGTATGTCCTGAATCTCAAAAAGCGTGACCTGTTGCGGCTGGAGCCGGTGGATATTGGCGAATTTTATCACGACGTATTGCAGCGATTGTTTTCGAATCTGCATGCCGACGGTTTGGATTGGACGACCGTCTCGACCGAGGACCTCCTGAATCGCTGCCGTCATATCGCCGCTGCGATTCTGGCTGAAGATATCAAACTCTCCGCTTTCGTCCGCCAGAGTCGTCACAATGCCTGCATTATGCGTCAGGCAGTTCAGCGGCTGTGCTATGTCCTGCCGACGATGGCAGCGATGAGTGCGGCAGGGCGGTTCCGTCAATGCCTGGCTGAGCAGACCTTCGGCAAAGACAGTCCGGTTGCGATCCAAGTTGAGCCGGGCAAAAAACTCCATCTGCATGGGCGCATCGACCGTGTGGACTGGGCCGAGGTCAAAGGCATCCCAACGGGCATTGTCCTGGATTACAAAACCTCACCCCAGCGGATGAAGTGGAACGAATTTGCTCACGGCCTCGATTTGCAGTTGGCTGTTTATCTTCTGGCCATGCGGCATCTGACCGTAAACGGCAAGCCCATCGCGAAAGCGGCAGGGGCCTTTTATCTGCCGATTGAGACTCAATATCAGCCCGCGAAATTTGAACCGACAGACGACCAGTCGGTTGCACCCGTGCTCAAAGCGCGCGGAATCTTCGATGCGGCGATCGCCTTTGATCTGGATTCGGCGGTCGGCGGGGCAAGCCGTTACAGCCGCTACTTCGGATTTTCACTCAAGGAAGGTGACCCCCTCGGCGATTATGGCCGCAGCGATGTCGTTACTTCCGACGCCTATTCCGCAGTGCTGGCCTTTGCCGAACAGACTCTGGCGCGGCTGGCTGCGGGCATCGCCTCCGGCGACATCCGTGCCTGTCCTTATCGTCTCGGCACGCAAAGCCCCTGCTCGCATTGCGATTATCGATGCGTATGCAAATTCGACTGGCAGCTCAACGACTATCACATCCTGCCGTCCATCGGCAAGATCGAATTACTGAACACCCTGTCCAAAGGAGCCTCGCAATGACGGCGCCGAAATGGACATCCCCGCAAAAGCGGGCCATCGAGACGATTGGCCGCGATGTGCTGGTCACCGCTTCGGCAGGCACCGGCAAAACCGCCGTACTGAGCCAGCGCTGCGTCGAACGGATTTGCGACCCGGCAAATCCCGTCGATGCCGACCGTCTGCTGGTGCTGACTTTCACTGAGGCTGCTGCCGAAGAAATGAAAACCCGCATCGCCGAAAAACTGTCCGCAGCCTTTGAAAGCGAAGGCTCCGGCCGCCTGCGTCGTCAGCTTGTCCTGCTGGATGCAGCCTATATCGGCACCATCCACGGTTTCTGCAAACGCATCCTCACCGAATATTTCTACCTGTCGGGCCTGGACCCGCGATTCGGCATCCTTGACCCGGACCAGCGCGACATCATCCGAGTCGAGTCGATGAACGAAGCCCTTGAGCTGGCCTGGAACGATGAATCGCTGGCCGTCCAACTGCAGGCGCTGTTTGATGGCCGCAATCTGCGAAATGCCAATTCCTCTTTACCGGCCTCGCTGCTGTGGGTGGCCAACTATCTGGACAGCCTGCCCAGCCGGGATGCATTTTATCAATCCGCTCTCAAGGCCGTCAGCGACGCCCCGGCCAGTCGGCAGGCTATGGATAAGATGATGTGCGACGGTCTGAGTCATCATCTCCAGACAGCCCTCGACCGACTGCACGAGGCCCGGCGGCGCGACAACCTGCTCACCGGCGGGCAGTATCTGTCCGACTATATCAACCTGATTCTCAGCCAGCTCCATCCCTGCCTGATGGATTTAAACAGTGGCAAGCTCGCTTCCGCCGCCACGGCACTGTGTCAGGCGGACTTTGGACGCATGCCGTCGCTGAACAAAAAACTTGACGTGGATAAAGCCGCCGCCGAAAAAATCAAAATCGAAGTCACCCAGGGCCGCGATGCCATCAAAAAACTCAAAGACCTCGTGTTCGTACATCCGGACTACATTGCCGCCATCACTCCGCAGGTTCAATCACAGACCGAAGCCTGCATTAGACTGCTGCAACTATTCGACGAACGCTACGCCCGGCGAAAGCAGGCTCTCAACGTGCTGGATTTCGCCGACCTTGAACATCAGATGCTGGTGCTATTGCAGACCCAGCCGGTGGTAGGCCAGAAACTTCGCGAACGCTTCGAATACGTCTTCATCGATGAATATCAGGACATCAACCGTGTTCAGCGCGAAATCCTCCGGCAGGTCAGCCGCCCCGGCAATCTGTTTGTTGTCGGCGATGTCAAGCAGAGTATCTATGCTTTCCGCCAGAGTCGTCCTGAAATTTTCCTCGAGCAACTCGCCGCCGCTGCGGACGACCCCACCGCTGCGGACACGCCGCTGCGGGTAGATATGAATCACAATTTCCGTTCACGTCAGGAGGTGCTGACCTTTGCCAACCGCGTCTTCGGACGCATTATGACCCAGGCCGTTGCCGGTCTGGATTACGACAAACGTTCGGAATTGATTGCCGGTTTGAACTATCCTCCACTGGAAGATACCTCCGCCAATCGAGTCGTCGAACTGCATTTGCTGGATGAAGATAATCCGGAAGGTCAGAAATCCCAGGATGAGGACGCCCAGGAAGACTCTGAATCCGATGAAAACGAGGACAGCATCGACACCGTCACCGCCGTCCAGCGGCAGGCCGCGATGATTGCCCGCCGCATCCGCCAGATCGTCGGCGCCGATTCCGGCCGTCCGGAATTTCAGGTGTACGATAAATCCACCGGGACAATGCGCGATGTCCATTACAGCGACATCGTGATTCTCATGCGGGCCTTGTCGCATCGTGCCTCGGAATATGTTGAATTGCTGCGGCTGGCCGGCATCCCCGTCAGCTCGCAGAATCAATGCGGCTATTTCGCGGCCACCGAAGTCGCCGACTGCATCGCCCTGTTCAAAACACTCGACAACCCCCTGCAGGATATCGAGCTGGCCGCCGTGCTTCGCAGTGCCCTGTTTCGCTTTACCGATTCGGAACTGGCCGCGATGCGATTGTTTGCCAATCAGAAAAAACACAACGACGCTTGCTTTTATGATGTCGCAGCGGGCTATTCGCAGGATGGTCCCGAAACAGCACTGCGTCAAAAAACCGCTGCTGCACTCGACACCCTCGAATCCTGGCGAAGGCAATCACGCCGAACGCCGCTGTCGGAATTGCTCTGGCGGATTTATGAAACGACCTCGCTGCTGGCATTTGTGTCAGCATTGCCCAATGGCCGGCAGCGTCGGGCCAATCTCCTCAAGCTGCATGACCGCGCCATCCAGTATGAGTCCTTCGCCGACCCCGGTCAGGGCCGCAGCGTCTCGGGCTTTGCGGCATTTCTTGAAAAACTGCTCGAGCAGGAAACCGACTGGGCCCCGGCCCAGCCCGACAATTTCGCCGAAAATGCCGTGCGGATAATGAGCGTCCACAAAAGCAAGGGCCTCGAGTTTCCCGTTGTCATCCTGGCCGAGCTGAACTGGCCCATGCGAAAACAGGACTCCTCCGGGCCCTGCATGGTCAATGCAGCGATGCTCGGACTGGAATTGCTCGACCCGCAGCGGGGCCTGCGATTAACCACCCCGGCCCACCAGCTCATCCGTATGGAAAAACAGCGCGCCAATCTCGCCGAAGAAATGCGCATTCTCTATGTGGCAATGACCCGTGCCCGCGACCGCCTCATCCTGACCGCCTCAACCAAACTGTCCCGCTGTCAAGATCGCATCGAACGCAGCCGCGAATTCCAGGCACTGCCCGAATGGGAACTGCTTGGCGCGACCAGTCATCTCGACTGGCTGCTGGCCGCACTGGCCCAATCCGATGCACTCCGTACCGTGTGCTCTGCCGGGCAATCGACTTGTGCTCAGGACGAACTGTTCTCCGTCTCCAGCCATGACAAGACCCAACTGAATCAGCTCAGCGACTCGATCCGTCGGCACAAACAGCTCCGCGACCGCCGTTATACACCCGTCACCGGCCAATGCTCCAACCCGCAAAACCGCTGCCTGTTCGAACAGGTTGTCAGTCTGCTCAACTGGCAGTACCCCGATCAGGTACTGACCCGCCTGCCGGGCAAATTTTCCGTCACGAGCCTGACCCACCGGGATGATGAGTTTTCACGTCCGCAATCAGAGGATGCCTTTACCCTGCCCCAGCCCCGAACGACAGCCGATGATAGCCGGGCGGAAGCGATGGCTCGCGGCCACGCCACCCACCTGGTCTTCCAGCATCTTCCGCTGACCTCGCTGCCGGATCGGGCAGTGGTCCAGCTAACCATGGAAAAACTGGTCAAATCCGGCCAGTTGACCCTCGCCCAGTCTCAATCTATCGATATCGATACAATTATTGCCTTCTTCCAGACACCGATCGGGGACCTGGCAATCCAAAATGCCGAACGGATTTGTCGGGAATGGCCGTTCACGATGGCTCTTCCGGTATCGGAACTGGGGCTTGCCTCTTCCGAGGATTTCGTCGTTGTGCAGGGTGTGATCGATTTATTGATTCCCACAGACGAAGGCCTGGTCCTGGTGGACTTTAAGACCGATAAAATCAATGATAATAAGATTGAAGGCAGGACTGCTCGCTATCAGCCCCAGCTTGCCCTCTACGCCCGGGCCGCCCAAACGATTTTAAAAATCCCCGCCGCCGCTGGCTATTTATACTTTTTACATCCGCGAGTCCTCCAGCCGGTCGAAATCACGCAACTGAATTTAAAATCTGCGTTATTATCAGACAAAGCCTCATAGCGCTCTGCCTCATGCATTCTTGCAGAGAGCATTTTTTTGCAGGCCGTTTATCGATTTTAATATTTACAACCTGTTTTTATATAATGACTTATATCATATTCCACAAAATCGCCTTGAACCAAAACTCCCGATTGTTTATAATTACCCTTGTGATGAATGACATGGCTTCGGCTATGGGGGGTGCGAAACAAACAATGTTATTTGAGGGGATTACAATGAATCGCTTCTACAACAAAATTTGGTTGCCTTTTGTCGAACCGAAAAAACGGATTTTCCTGCTTGCTCTTGCTGCGTACATTGCCCTGTGCTAATTGTGTGACTCCTAAGACACCTTGTTAGTGGAGGACGAAACGAAGGCCGACTCAACCTCGGCCTTTTTTATTGCGCACTTTGATTGCTTGACATCCCCGCCCTTTGGCTTTACCCTGTAACATAAAGATAGGAATAGATTGATACCCCATTGGAAGGGATTGGATATGATTATTGTGACAGGCGGGGCGGGTTTTATTGGCTCGGCACTTGTTGCGGAACTCAACGCTCGCGGGCTGGAAGATATCCTCATCGTGGACCTGCTGGGCTCCTCGGACAAGTGGAAAAATCTCCGAAAACTCCGGTTTTTGGACTATATGGAGGCCGACGATTTCGCTCAGTCCCTCGATTCCGACCAGATCGAATGGGATGTCGAAGCCATCCTGCATCTGGGTGCCTGCTCCGACACGACCGAAACCGACGCCGCATATCTGATTCGCAATAATTACGAATACAGCAAGATGCTCGCCCAGTGGGCCTCCCAGAAAGAGATTCGTTTCGTATATGCCTCCAGTGCCGCCACTTACGGCGACGGCTCGATGGGCTTTTCGGACTCCGAACCGATTGACCGGCTGATTCCTCTGAACATGTACGGCTACAGCAAGCAGCTTTTTGACCTCTGGGCCCAGAAGACCGGCCTGACCGACCAGATTGCAGGCCTGAAATACTTCAACGTCTTCGGCCCCAACGAGTACCACAAAGGCCAGATGCGCAGCTTCGTCGTCAAGGCCTTCGAACAGATCAACGCCGAAGGTAAAGTCCGCCTGTTCAAGTCGCATCGTCCCGATTACACCGATGGCATGCAGCTCAGGGACTTCATCTATATCAAAGATGCCGTCGAGATGACCCTGTTTTTCCTCGAAAATCCCGAAATCAACGGCCTGTTCAATATCGGCACCGGCAAGGCACGCTCCTGGCTGGACCTGGCCAATGCCGTCTTTGCCGCCATGGACAAAAAGCCCAACATCGAATTCATCCCGATGCCCGACACCCTCCGCGACAAATATCAGTATTTCACCCAGGCCGACGTCACCAAAATCCGCTCGGCCGGCTACCATACCAACACCATCGAACTGGAAGACGCCGTCGCCGACTTTGTCCGCAATTACCTGATGAAGGACGAATATCTGGGCGGAGAATAAAATAAAAAGAGGAGCAGATATGGGTCAATATTTTATCGCGGATGGAAGGCTTTATTGCCGAAACCAGCAGGGAGAAATTCAGGAATTTGAAAGTCCGTTTGTTCAAGAAAAAGCGGAACGAACGAATAAACACAACACGGCCAGCGGCTGGAAATCACAAGGTTCTCCGGGAAATCCATATTGGAATTCCTCGGTTGTATGGGGAAATCAGGCTGCCGGCAGATCCGTTTCTGGGTTTCGATTTAATCACATTGTTGCTGCATCTCCGAATATGCTGTATTACACCTTGTCAAATTTCGGAGTGACGGGATTATTCGAATATGATATCAAAGAACAATTTGAAACAAGGCTTTTTCATAAAAATGATTTTCGTGAGGAAGGATTTGATTATTCCTCACAACGCAACGAATTTGTGATGGCGGTCTGGAATGATGATGGAAGCTGTTCATTAAGAATGCTGGATGCTCGCGGCTCAGGTCGAACAATACTTACGGATGGCGATTCGCGGGATTCCAATCCTTCTTTTAGCCGTAAAAACCATCAGCATATTCTCTTTCAATCTGCAGGTGTCGCCCGCAGCGAAGAAGGCGGAGTATTTATGTATGGTCCGGAAGCGATTCATCGTTTGGATATGGACAAAAACGAGGTCTCCGATATATTATCTGATCCCCAATACGATTATGTCCTCCCCAAAGAAGACTCACAAGGAAACATCTATTGTATTCGCCGACCATTTCACGGACCGTCAACACAGACAATATTTCATACGATTAAAAATATCATTCTGTTTCCCTTTCATTTTGTTTTGGCTATTTTTAACTTTCTGGAAACATTCACGCGTCTGTTCAACCAAAAGGCATTTAAGGCTGACGGACCCAATGTACAGGCTCCTCAGAACAACAAGTATGTTCAAATCATGGGCCAGACTATCGATGTTGCCAAAAGCTCCAAAGCCTATGCACTCAATAATGAACCCTCACTGGTGCCGGCAAACTGGGAATTGATTTGCTTACGTTCCGATGGAAGACAGGAAGTCCTGGCCAGAAGAGCAGCATATTTTGATGTGGATGCAGCGGGAAACGTTGTTTTTACAAACGGGTATCGAGTGCAAAGCCTGGACAACGCAACACAAAAGGTGGATTTCCGTCATAACTTAATACAGGAAGTTCATATTAATATCTGACCTCTGGGTTCACTGTTTTGATAATAACAATAGTCTGATACATCAGGCTTTCAATATGGAGATTGTAATATAATGGATCATTCAGTCGATATACAGCTTGGAATCATCTGGTATCTGATATTTATTCTCTCGACGGCGGCGCATGAGGCGGCGCACGCCTTCACTGCTTTCAAATTCGGCGACCGGACCGCATGGCTGGGCGGGCAGGTTACGCTCAACCCCGTTCCCCACATGAAGCGCGAGCCGTTCGGCATGATTATTGTTCCGCTGTTATCCTATGCCATGGGCGGCTGGATGATCGGCTGGGCCAGCGCCCCCTATGACCCTTACTGGGCACAGCGTCACCCCAAACAGGCCGCTCTGATGGGACTTGCCGGACCTGCGGCCAATCTTATAATCATGCTTATTGCCGCCGTCCTGATTCGCGTCGGTCTGGCAACGGGTTTTTTTATGGCTCCGGATAGTGTCTATTTCTCCCAGACCGTCATGGGAGCCAGCGAGGGGATTTCTCATGGCCTGGCTGTCGGCGTCAGCATCCTGTTTATGCTCAATCTGCTGCTGATGGTGTTTAATCTCATCCCTCTGCCGCCATTGGACGGCACTTCGGCGATGGAGTTCATCCTCTCCGGCGAGTCCCTCTACAAATACCGCAGCCTGGTCCATGAATCGGGCCTGCGTACCTTCGGCATTCTGATTGCCTGGTATATTATGAAAATCATCTTCCCGCCCATTCACCTTGCTGCCATCAACCTGCTCTACTTGGGGACCGGTGTCTCCTGGTCATAACCTTGCCCGTCGTGAAATCATAGTGGTCACACTTGAAATATCCTGTTTCGTCGCGGCTAAGTAGGGTTACTTCAACCACGTGATTATTTTGCTCGTGGCAAAATCATGCCCGTTGGGTATGCTATTCAAATCCCAGCCTGTGCTGTGCCAGGTCAATCAGCCATCGCATCCCCTGGTCCTGCAAAACCGACGACTTGGCCGACAATCCCGCTGGCTCAATCATCCCGGCAGGGGCCTGTGTGATATCCTGCAAATACGTAAAGTTCATCGTCAGCCGGTGCATTTGCAGTTTTCCCTCTTTGATTTCAACCGTCAGATTTTTCAGCAAATCCTCGTCCATGTCCACCAGATATTCCAGTGTTGCCTCCACCCCATCGTCCAGCGGCTGTTTGCAAAGCACCTTTGCATCCGCATAATAATCCTCATCAGAGCCGGTCTTGTGAAAACTCGACAATTGCCGGGTCTCGAATACAACCTGCTGCCTGGCCGCATCCCGCCGGATGATATCAATCGTGTGCATCCCCATCCACGGCCGCAGCAGCCCCGCAAAAAAGCAATGTCCGCGATACCGTCCCATCTCCCGCCCCCCGGCATCCATTACCGTTGCGCCATTATTTAAATCCACAATCTTCAGTTCGTTATCCACCTCCAGAACCATCCACGCCGGCCGCTCTTTTGACACATTATACACAAACGGGATACATCCATATCCCTTCAGCGGCTTTCCATCCAGTTTGCCATCTATCTGGAAATACGCCCAGCCGCGTTTGCGCATCGCATCCCGCTCATCTATTACTGGTAAATTCGTCCACTCGTTTTCAAAGAGCCTGTCCTCACTCTGGTTATACTCATACA
>DLFY01000182.1:0-279 GCA_002482415.1 Phycisphaerales bacterium UBA7708 | reverse complement strand
CTCAGCATTCCCGTACGCTTATCCTGCTGATAAGAAATCTCCCCCTGCGGTTCCTCAATCCGATCCAGAAACGCCGTCATTTCCGGCTCATCCACCGGAAGCCGCCGGACTCGAATCTGTGTCAGACTCCGCGACCACGTGCGATAATTCTGCAGATACAGTGTTTTGTCGCCCGAATGATAATAATAGTTCCCGTTGCCATTCTGCAGCCAGGTACACTGTTTTTCGGTTTGTGTCGGATTCCACCGCTGTACCCGCAAAAATAACGCCCCCTCCACT
>DLFY01000072.1 GCA_002482415.1 Phycisphaerales bacterium UBA7708 | reverse complement strand
TAAAAGACATTATGTCTGCAGTAGAAATAAAACCGTCTGCACCCGTTTATTTGCCCTTTGAAGACCAGGTTGCCAAACTGGACCGGCAGATTGAGGAACTGCGCAAACAGGATAATTCCCTGCAGGGGCCTAATGCCCCGCAAATCCGTCAGATTCAAAAAGAGCAAACCCAACTGCTTAAAGATATTTACGCCAATCTGTCACCCTGGCAGACAGTTCAGGTTTCCCGCCATCCCCAGCGTCCCCTGCTCAGTGATTATCTGAGCCTGTTGTTCAAGGACGTGCGGATTCTTCACGGTGACCGCTGCTTTGGCGATGACCGGGCGATTGTGACTGCCATGGGACAAATCGGGCGAGAAAAGATCATGATTATCGGCCAGAACAAAGGCAAAGATATCAAGGAAAAGATCGCCTGTAATTTCGGATGCGCCAATCCCGAGGGGTATCGCAAGGCTTTACTGAAAATGAAAATGGCGGAGAAATTCGGCCTGCCGATTGTGACCTTAATTGACACCCCCGGAGCCTATCCCGGCATCGGTGCTGAAGAACGCGGACAAGCCCAGGCAATTGCAGTTAATCTGATGGAAATGTCGCGTCTGCGTGTACCTATTATCTGTGTTGTTATCGGCGAAGGCGGTTCCGGCGGCGCCCTGGGCATCGGCGTTGGTGATAAACTCGCCATGCTGCAATATTCCTACTATTCGGTGATTTCTCCGGAGGGCTGCGCGGCCATTCTCTGGCATGACGGCTCCCAGGCCCCCAGAGCCGCCGAAGCCCTCAAGCTCACGGCCAAAGACCTCATACAGCTCAACCTGATTGATGCGGTTATCCCCGAACCTCTGGGCGGAGCCCATCGCAATATTCATGATACCGTCTATAACGTAGAACAGTTTATATTAAAATCACTCACCGAACTGAAACGTCTCAAGATAGATACTCTTCTTGACAGACGCTATCGGAAAATCCGCTCCTTCGGACAGAATTGTGTTGAACTGACCGGACTGGCTGCCCAGGAAGCCCCGGCAATCCCCGACCGGCTTTCGGCCAGGGTTCAGATTGCCGAAAGCACGCAGCCTGCCCCAATTCAGCAATAATCAAGGGGATATCCCACCCTGTGGATACGCCAATCTGCAAGCGAATACCGACAGGATTCGTCATTTTCCCTCTTTTATCTGCCTGCCAGAAAATGTCTTGACAGAAATAGCACCCCGTGGGTACCATACGAGCACCTAAAGGCTTTATTTATGGAGATTTCCGGTGAGACGTATGAAGCAAACTAAAGTGATTTCGTACCTGATGGTCAGTGTCGTCATTGCGGGTCTGGCAAGCTGTAAAGACAACCCCGATGATGCCGCCGCCAAAAAACTTCAGAAAAGCACTGCTGCGGCCCTGGCTCAATACAGTAAAGATCGGGATGTGCAGGCCGCTCAAGAGTCCCTCCAGACAGCTCTGTCCAGCACCCGTCCGACCGGTCTTACCGGAGGCTCGTCCTTGTTCAGTGCCGCCGGCCTGATGGTCACCCAGGCTCAAATGGACCGTGCCCAACTGCAGATAGAAACCCACACACTCAATCAGTCCATCGAAGCCTTCAATATCAAACTGGAACAACTGGCCGACTTGACCGCCCAATCCGAACGTGTGCAGAAACTCCTGACCTTATCGGATGAAGAAATCGCCGAACTCCAGAAGTGGATCGGCACCGAGCAGGAGCCAGTCAGTCTCAAAGGTAAGATTGTTCTGACTCGGGCGGAAGTCAAACAACTTACCGAAAAGAAAGCCGCCCTTGAGAAGGAATTCACGGAAAACCGCGACAAGATGCTGGCCCTCGAATCGCAGGCCGATGACCTGCTCCGACAGGCCAATACCGCCTCCGGCCAGCAGAAAGCCGACCTTGAAAAGGCCGCATTTGATATTAAAGACCAGAAAAAGCCTTTTACCCTGAAGGCTCAGGACGCAGAAAACGCTCTCGGACAGGTCGATTCGCAATTGGCAATCATTCAGCCCCATCTTCAGCGTCTTTTGAATGACCTGCAAACCGCAGAGACCAAACTTCAGGGATTAAAAACCTCCCCCTCCCGCGATAATCTGCGTGTTCAGCAGCAGGAACTGGCCCAGGAAGTCGCCGCCGGAAGTAAAGCCCTGGCCGAACAAAAGGACATTATGACAAAACAGGTGGCTGAGTTTCTGCAGAAAACCGATGCCGTCATCGCCTCGGTCGAACAGGCCATTGAGATGTTCAAGCAAATCAATGCCCGCCAACTGGAACCCAATCTGAGCATGTCTTTGGGCAATGCTTATGCCCTGCTCGGTTCGCTCTATGCCCAGAAAGTCAATTACACCTCAGACATGGGAACACGTCTTGAGGGCATTCTGGAAACCTATCAGGCAGTTGTCCCCGAAGGAACCACCTCTCCCGTGGCATCCGCTCCGGACACGGACCTGGCCAAAAAAGGAATGGAAGCGTTTGATCTGGCCCGTAAGGCTTTTGATGATGCCCTGGCCGCAAGCGGACAGCTTCGAACCGGCGTCAAAGAAGCGGAATTGGCCGCCATCAAAGGGCAGATGCTGTCGCTCAAAAACAAGAGCCGGCTGGCCGACCGCCTTAGCGATTTTGACACCGCCGAGAAAGCCGATGCCGAACTGGAACAGCTCATGCAGAAAGCCAAAGAATACGGGATGTTGTTCAATCAGTCCGCTACGGCGATGCTCCTGACCAAGGGCCTGGATTATATTCCAACGCTGCCGGTGGATACCGCCATGATTCTGGAAGGTATTAAAAAGGAATTCACCAACTGGCGAAGACTCCGCGGCCCGGTACAGGAAGAAGAAGTCACAAAACTGCTTGCTCGCATCGCTGAGCTGAAACTGGAATATGCCGGGGATGACCAGATTATCCCCTTCCTCGATCAGGAACAAAAAGCCATGGAGGAACAGAAAGCCAAAGGCTTTACGGAAGAAGCCGCTGCCGCCGAACCCAACAGCCTTGATGCCGGCACCGCTCCGATGAATCCGGGATTTTAAACAGGAAATTGTGGAATGAAGTTATCTGACGTAGTTCGCGTCGAATGTATTCGGGCGCAGGCATCGGTTGAAGACAAGGCCATGGTCTTATGCGATATTGCCGCTCTGGCCGGCAAAAGTCCTCTGTGCCGCAACATTTCTGAAGAGACCATCCTGGAAGCCCTTCAGGATCGTGAGACCCTCGGCTCAACAGCCTTCGGCAACGGCATCGCGATCCCCCACTGCCGCCTGAAAAATGTCCACGATTTTGTAGTGGGGCTGATTTCCATTCCTGAAGGCGTCGATTTCGACGCGCCGGACCATAAAAAGGTGCATCTGATTATCTTCATCATCGCCCCCACGTCCGACAGCACAACCCATATCCGCCTGCTGTCTTCCATCTCGCAGGCCCTTCAGGATGCCGCTTCGGTCAGGAAAATGATCGCCGCCAAATCCGCCAAGGCACTCTATGAAAAGTTTCTGCAGGCCGCCGAGGGAGACATTCCGACCTATGAGCCGGGCAAGAAAAATGAATTGCATATCTTCATCCAGGATCGCCTGACGTTTGAAAAAATCCTCGGTTCCATCGCCGGCATCGAGGGTGCGTCTTTTTCCGTGGTGGATTCGCAGAATATCTATCAGTACCTCAAAGCCATCCCGCTTTTTGCCGCGGCGTCCAATCATGACCATCCCGAATTCTGTAAAATGATTATCGCGATTGTCGAGCGTAAACTTAGTAATGAAATTATTCGTCGGATTGAAACGATTACAGGCAGTCTGGCCAAATGCAGCGGAATTCTGGTTACTGTACAGGAGCTTGCCTTTTGTGCGGGAATGCTTGAAGCCTGATGAATCGCTCTCCGGCAAAGGAGCTTGCCTGACTATCCATGGCTGATTTCCGGATTAATTTTTATCAGAACTTATCCACTCTTCTTTCCGCGGGACTCCCGATTCTCCGCGCCCTGCACACGGTACAAAACAGTGCGTCCGGACGATGGAAGAAGCATCTGTCCGAGATTGAGCGAGAAGTCGGCGGCGGGTACGAATTATCCGAATCCATGTCCAGGCGACCCCGTTACTTTGCGAATCTGGACATCAGCCTCACCAAGATCGGCGAGCAAACCGGCCAGTTGGCCGAAGTATTAAACAGTCTGGGCGAATGGTATGAACTTCGGCGAAAACTCAAGCGTCTCATCATCTCCGGCCTGACTTATCCTGTTTTTGTTATTCATGTTGCCGCCTTTATACTCCCCA
>DLFY01000129.1:4361-8147 GCA_002482415.1 Phycisphaerales bacterium UBA7708 | reverse complement strand
GCAGGGTGCAGGGATTTCCGAGTTTGGACTCAACGACCGCCTCGGTCAGCTTTCCATCCTTCCAGGTCAAATCCACGACATAGCCGCCGCGGGCACAAAGGCCTTTGACCGACCCGGCGGCCCAGGCCTTCGGCAGGGCGGGCAGCAGGTCAATCTGTCCGGCATGGCTTTGCAGCAGCATTTCAGCAATCCCGGCGGTACCCCCGAAGTTGCCGTCAATCTGGAACGGCGGATGGTTGTCGAACAGGTTGGGGTGTGTGGATTTGGCCAGCAGGGCGTTGATGTTGTCGTGAGCCAGGTTCCCCTCTCTCAGACGTGCCCAGAAATTGATAATCCAGGCCCGGCTCCAGCCGGTGTGCCCGCCGCCATTGGCCAGACGGAAGTCAATGCTCTTGCGAATGGCATTGATGATGTCGGGATTCTGTTCAAAGGTATATTGCCTGCCGGGGTGCAAACCGAACAAATGCGACATGTGCCGATGTCCCGGTTCGGATTCTTTGAACTCCTGCGACCATTCCATCAGCCGGCCGTCGGAGGCGATTTTCGGCAGGGCCAGTTTGTCCAGCGCCCGTTTGACTTCTGCGGTGAACGTATCTTCAATGCCCAGAATAGCCGCCGCCTGCAGGCAGTTGGTGAACGTATCCCAGACGATTTGCTGGCTCATCGCGGCTCCCATATCCACGCTGGCGCCTTTTCCGCTGGACGGATCAATAAAGTGATTTTCCGGTGAAGTGGCGGGTCCGGCGACTAATTGGCCGGTTTTGGGGTCCGGCCACAGGTAATCCAGAAAGAATAAAGAAGCCTCTTTCAGAATCGGATAAACCCGCTGCTTGAGAAAGACCTTATCTTCCGTGAAGCGATACTGTTCCATAAAATGCTGGGTACTCCACCCGGCACCAAAAGGCCACATCCCCCAGACGGGCTGGCCGGTGGGAATCGTCCAGAACCAGACATCGGTAGTATGATGGGCGGTAAATCCGCGGGCATGATAGACCCGTTTGGCGGTGTCCTGGCCGGACAGCACCATCGCTTCGATAAAATCAAAGAAGGATTCATGGCACTCGGACAGATTGCAGACTTCCGCGGGCCAGTAATTCATCTGAATATTGATGTTGATGTGGTAATCCGCATTCCAGGGCGCTTCCATTTTATCATTCCAGATGCCCTGGAGATTGGCCGGCAGGTCACCCGGCCTGGATGAACACATCAGCAGATAACGGCCAAACTGAAAATACAGGGCAGCCAGGTCCGGGTCGTCCTCGCCTTTTTTGACGGCCTCCAGCCGCAGGTTGGTAGGAATGGATTGCTTATCCTGCCCCCCAAGGTCAAGGCTGACCCGACTGAACAGCCGCTGATGTTCCTGAATATGGTCTTTACGTATCTGCGGGAATTTCTTGCCTGCAGCCTGGGCAACCTGCTTCTGGCATTTCGCGGCAAGATCCTCTGTCAGCGGCTGACTGTAGTTTTTCCTGTTGTAGTCGGTCGCTGCGGCCAGATAGAGCACCACGGAATCGGCCTTCTGCACTTTGAGGCGATTGTTTTCCGCGATGATCGTTCCATTTTTAATCACTGCCTGAAGGCGGGTATGATAAAACGTCCCGAGATGCTGACCTTTCTGGCTGGCCTGACCGGACATGATCAGGGTATCCGAGCCGACGGATTGGGTTTCGAAGTCAGCGGGCCGATCCAACTGGATATAGAAAGTCTGCGACCCGGGGGTGTCCGCAGAGAGCGAAACCACAAGGACCTGGTCGGCGGGGCTGCTGAAGACCTCGCGGGTAAAGGTGGTCTGCCCCGCCTTGAAGGTGGTGGTGGCAATCGCTGTCTCCAGGTTCAGGCTGCGGCGATACTCCGTAACCGGCCCTTCGGGCAGATAAAAGCTCAATTGCAGATCGCCCAGCGGCTGATAGCTGCGCGGAGAGATTTCCGGAACCAGCACTTCGCGTCGAATAACACTGTCCGCCTCGGCATACTTCCCCTCAAAGCACAATTTCCGGGCCTTGGCCAATCCTTCAAAGGCTCCATCCCGCGGCTGGGGGACCGGCGGCCCGGCCCACAGGGAATCTTCATTGAGCTGGAGACGCTCCTTTTCAACGCCGCCAAAGACCATGGCGCCAAGCCGGCCGTTGCCGATCGGCAGAGCCTGTTCCCACCGTGCCGCAGGGGCGTCATACCAGAGGCTCAGCGGAGCGCTGGGCTGGGGCCCGGTTTCCGACAAACATGACCCGCAAAGCAGGATAACAAGGCCAACACATCCGTGAAATTTCGATTGAATACGTTTCATGTCCGGTTCTCCTATAGTCGTTTTATCTCATAGATACGAATTGTGCCCCAGAAGTAACATCGAGTAAAGAGAAATTGGACCAGGATATAAACAATGATGATGTCGATCTGGTGCTCTATCCAACCGAACTGAACACCCTGAGATGACCTGTCCTCCACCTTGTCCTTCCCGCGAAAGCGGGAATCCAGAGGGTCATCAATTCTAGAAAGCTTTTTTTAAGTGCGAAAATTATAGAGAAAAATGGTCCCCCTGCGGTCATAGTGCTGTAAAGTGGAGTGGAGTTGGAGTGTTTTCTTATGGAATATAAAAGACTGGAATGGTAGAATAAAGCAAATGAGCCATTATATTTTGAGATAAAACTGCTTTATGTATTAATATTAAACAAAAGGATGAATTACATGAAACAATTTTTCTATATTTTATTAATTGTAACTGCAATCGGCTGTGATCACAACAACTCTGAAGAAAAAGTTACAGTTAACCCATTAGAAGGGACTTGGCAATGTAAATTTCTCTCGGAAGGTATGTCAGAAACTCCATCTTCAGAAATTGCAGCGATGTCTGTATGCTTTTCGGACGATACTATTATTTATATTCAAGATGAAACACCTGTAATGAAGGGTACATTCAAGATCAATGAAACAAATAGCCCTAAACAACTTGACATCTTATACGAAGACGGAGATGAGAAAATACAAATACCAGCAATTTTTGAAATAAACCAATTAACGTTGAAATTATGTCATCCACAAGACGAAGGGGGAAATCGTCCAACTAATTTTGAGAAATCAAAAGAAAACTGTCTTGCTATTTTTGAAAAAGTTGAAGATACATATTAGTTTTCTTATTCACTGTAACTCATCCAGCACCAGCAGCTACTCCCCAAGAAGGCATTTATCAAGCGGGAAAATGACAGGAAAAAATGCCCCTCTGCTGTCATCGTGTGGTAAAGAGAAGCAGACCTGTTCTATTTGATTTTTGCACTGTCATTTTGATATTTGCTTTTTGATATTTGATATCACTTCTCTGATAATCGCTGCCTTCAGTATCGTATGCCAAAGTGGGGCAGTCGGGCGAAAACAGGGCCGTCCCCGGTCGATGGCTATGGCAGAAAAGGGTTGCAAAATTCAGCGAAATAGTGTAAAATAGCTGCAATGTGAAATGGCGATAGTGTAAATCCAAATCCAGAAAATGGGGAGTTGCAGTCAGCCTTGGATTTGCGTGTTGCGTCCGATAAATCTCACGCAAGCGGGGAGTCGCGGGTGATTCGAAAAATTTATGCCATAATATTTTTCCTGTCCATCTGCTGGTGTGTGCAGGCACGGCCGCTGACTATCATCATTGTAACCAGTGCAGACAAATCGGAAGACAGTTATGCCAGATTTCTGCGGGACCTATATCTGGATAATGCGAATATTGAAATCGATGATAACCGATACACCGAGCCCCTCACCGAGATTGAAAAACAGGAATTAATCGGCGCTGATCTGGTCATTGTTTCC